>JAGOAT010000001.1 GCA_017983775.1 Candidatus Saccharibacteria bacterium
ATACCCAGCAGTCGGTGATTTATTCCGACCTCACATTACCCTAACCCGTCTTAAGGAACATAATCCAAATGTATTAGAGTTGCTGCAGCAAGACATCACCACTTTTAATGGTGTATTTGATAGGTTAGGGCTTTTTGAGATGGGTGAAAATGGTACTTGCATACGAAAAATAGCAGAGTTTCCATTTTCAAATTAAGGCAAAATATCATTATTGTATAATATGTTAAATAACAGGGGTGGGCGAAAATAACTCTTGCACTTGACAGGCACTATTGTCGCTAAATAAATGACTCTACCCCTGTTAGGGTGTGTCGCTGAATGCACAATGTGCGACACTCGACAATACTCAAACCTGTATTCATGGGAGTACTATTTAAGTTCAAAATCTAAAATCAAAGCATTATGGTCAGAGATTATAGTCTGGTCCATAGTAAATTCTTTAACGTCAATGTTTTGACTAACGAAGATGTAATCGCACACTTCATTTTTATAGGTTAATAGTGAACGTGTGGTTTTTAGTGAATACTCAACGGAAAGGTTTCGTAGAACTGAATCGAATTGCTTAATCGATTCACTCTCAGGTGCAAGATTAAAATCTCCACAAAGTATTACGGCTCCCTCAAGTTGCTTGATGTAATCAATAATCATTGAGGTTTGACGTATGGTTTCTTCGTCACCCAGCTTGTGAGCATCAATGTGGTGCCCATGATGATTAAGAATATGTAGCTTTTTGCCGTTAACCTCTAATGCTACGTGCTGTAATGCCCGTATATTGTAGTCGTCAGCGTCAAAATCAAAGTCTGCCTTATATGAGCCACGTGTAAATATGTTTTCACTCTGTTCGAAGGGCAGTTTAGAATAGATAACGTTTCCAAATGAGAGGTCATTCTTGCCAAATTTTGTTGAATTAAGGGGTGAAAAGAACTGTTGATTAAGTCGAAGGCTTTCACCGATTTTCGAGTATGAGCTGATAATACCACCAGTTTTACCACCGTAATCCACTGCTTCTTGCATACATGCAAAATCTATATCTTGTTGTTCGAGATGCTTTAATAGGACTCGTTCAAGTCGTCCTTGCCATACGTTGAGTGTCATTAGTTTCATGAGGGTTATTATATCATCAATTCAGGGGTGGATAGCCTTTAAAAAACGTAGTTAATCAGCATTCAGTATATTATCTTTTCAGTGGCTGCTCTTGCCGTTGGTATTACTAGTTTGTCTGTAACGTAGCCATCCAAAAGTGCATTAAAAAGTTTGAGAAGATTCTGTAAATGTGCACCATTACAACCCAAATGATACTTTAATAGGGAGCTTTCTAACATTGAGCTTAAAATAGGCTCTTTTTTTGTTAATCTTTATATATGGGAAGTTATAAGAAATATACTAAAAAAGACCAAAAACTAATGGCGACTTGGTCGCTGGATTGTGCTGAGCGAGTATTGCCATTATTTGAAGTAGCCAATCCTGACGATGAAAGGCCTAGAAAAGCAATTGAGGCTGGTAGGGATTGGGTCAGAACAGGTAATTTTAAGATGGCCACTATACGAGCCGCCTCATTAGGTGCACACGCAGCTGCTAAAGATGTAAAACAAAGTAACGATGAGTGTTTTGCGGCACACGCAGCAGGACAAGCCGTTGCAACTGCCCACGTACCACAGCACGCATATGGCGGCTCATATTATGCGCTCAAGGCAATTGCAGCTGCTAACCCTGAAAATGCAAAGGAAGAAGTAGAGCAAGAGCTTCAATGGCAAGAACAGAAACTACCCGAACATCTGAGAAACGAGATTATCAACAGAATTATTGTTGATGATAGTAAGAGCAAATTAAGAATATCGATTGATAAAAGTGAAGGGTTTTAACTATTTAGTGGTCACCAGATAAATTAAATAGTTCGACTAAATGTTTTAGTTTATAGTCATCTTGTGCATCAATTGCGGCTGTTTGGACTAAAAACTGAGAGGGTTTTATTCTTTGCCTCAACAATAATCATATGAGAATGGTTTAACATATCTCTTTGTCGCTTAATCCGGCGATTGAATAACCCTCTCGCCATAGAAATTTGCGAGATCAAAATTAAAGTATATTAGGTGTTACGCCCTGCGAAGTGTTTTGATAGTCTGGGGCTATAAAGGGCAATTTTGAAGCCATAAGGCTATATAGCAACCGGCTTAATACACATATTCCAAAAGTTTTTATTGTAACGCTTTATCACCCCACTCCGGACAACTGCTCGACCCACTGAGCCGAATCAAATGCGATTGCTCTGCGGTGGTTGGTGTATATTTCAATACCCAAATCAGCACTACCTAGCAGCTGACTACACATTGATGAAAGGTTGATTACACCATCAATCATTTATATCCTTGATGGTCTTAGGAAGCGATGGTATTGGGCATTTTTAAATGTATCAATAATAGCTTGTCTGTCCCCATCTGTGAAATCAAACTTAGTAAGTAGATAGGTTAATCCTTCTTCGTTGCCGCCCAAACCAAGGCCATGCGCAAAAGTTATAGCAATTACTAATAATGCTACATACTCTTGGCCTGGAACAAACAACATATCCAAAATATCCCTACGATCCAGCAATCCAATAACTTTACAAAAATCATACCCTAGGAATAAGTCAACTGAGCCCTCTTCTGCTAATCGACTGAAATAATCTTGCTTTGCTCGGAGAATAGTGTCCATAACAGCGTTGCCCCATTCGTAGGTGCCTTCTGGTTTTTTGAATTGTTCGATCATTGATTCCCATAAACCGTCAATTATATGAACCTTAGCCAATATTTCTTCAGCTTTACTGAAATTACTAGCCAGCATAGCGGAAGTTAGCTCCCTATTCGCTTCCAGACGAGCTACACTCTCCCTCCAAGAGTCAGTCGTGATCAGCCCTTTAGCTCGAGCAGCAGTTTCGGGGTCACTTTCTCCCAGAACAACTATGATGTCGAATAGTGCCTCGTTGATCCAGTATGGAGGGGCATCTGTAACTTCGCCTTTTATTTTTAGCTTCCGACTGTAAGACTCGACTAATTCAATAATAGGTAAGGCAAACTCAGTAATCGCACTGGTGTATAGGTGATCATAGCCTCTACCCATACAACATAGTACTTCCTTGAGATCAAGATAAGCACCTCTTTTAAGTTTACCTTTCTCTTTAATCAGGGACCTAAAATGCATTAGTGCAATCTCAAAACACTTGCCCATTAATTCATCTTGTTGCGGCTCTGCAAAGTAAACTTTAGCGTATTCGAAAATCGTAAGGGCTACTCTTCTGTTAGGGAAGTTGCTGGCCTCCCAGGCTAAAACCTTAAACCCTAGACTTTGCTCGTCTGTGTCTTCTGAGTCAAACAGTGGCTCTATAGCTACGCGCATCAGGTCCAAAGATACGCGCATCAGGTCCAAGGCATCTATCCCTAAAGCTTTTGCCTCACATCGAGCTATAGTTAGAGCTTCTTGTAAGCCTTTCTCGCTTAAGGTATCCCTTAGTAATTTGTTAAAGGCCTGAGTCTTATCTCCACTACCCTCATGAGAATGGCTGGTATCTAGGTCACCTGTCATAAACAATCCTTCGTATTTATTATGATATTACCCTAGCATAACCCCTATTGCAAGCATAAGGATTAATAGTCTACTAGTAGTGAGGGATTACTGATGCAATATAGGAACAAGCCTACTAAATCCTGACAACATTTTCCCCACCCTGATTGGCCAATCGTTTGTCAAATGTCGCCAACTGATTGTTACCGGTAGTGGCCTCTGTCGCTACATAACAATCTACTATAGATAAAGCAGCATGATCACGATATAAACTAATCACTTCAGGTAGAAAATCTCGGTTTGTAGCCAAATTTGGGAAATTAAAAAAATCACCGACAAGTCTCGCAATGTCTTGTCTAGGTATTTGAAATATTTTTTCTAAGACATAGATAGCCTCGATTATCACTACCTCGGTCACATAGACTTGATTATTCAAGATTAGATTTTCTACCTTTTTGGCTTGTTCGGGCAAGTCATTAAGTAGGAACCTTAATACCAAATTGGTGTCCAGGCTAATCATTGATATCATCAACCCAAGAATCACCCCTGGCTTTATTGAGAGCTTCATCCGATAAACCTTTAAGACAAGCTGGGATATTCTTCGTGATACGAGATCTTGTTTTTGCAAAAGACTTGATATCAGTCCCAGCGTTTAGAATGATATTGTTATTCTCATCAAGAGCTAGGGTTAGTTTTTGACCAGATTTGAGGTTTAATGCTTTACGCAGAGGAGAGAGTATAGTAATCGTGCCTTTACTGGTCAAAGTAGTCTTATAATTCATGTATTACATACTAACATGCGTAATACATATCGTCAATTTCTTACGTAATCATCCCCCACTTTGCAACATAAATGGTAGGCGTCCTAAACTGTAGTTACTATTAAATAATTACGAAAGGAGCCTACCATGGCTTATTCTAATAACCCTAGCCTACCTAAAGCTAGAGCAGTTGCTATGCAATTACTCATCAGAGAATAACTTCTACTATTGGGTGGTGCATTTTCAAGGAGTCCTCTTGAAAATGGTTTATTAAAATCTATAAGATATTTTGGATATATACTCAACTTTGAGGCTAGGTAGGCTAGGTGTTAAAATATTCAGATGACTATCACAATCATCGGATATGGGCAATTTGGCAAGTTGCTTGCAAAATTGCTCTCTCCCTATCTAGAAAAGATTTATCTGGTATCCTCCAAGCAACTAACCAATCTACCAAAAGGTTGCCAGCAAATGAGCCTTGAACAAGCAGTCAACAAATCCCAGCTCATCATTCCCTCTATTCCAATGCAAAACTTTGATCTAATGCTAGAAAAGATTGCTCCATTACTCCAGCCTGACACCATTATAGTAGACGTTAGTTCAGTCAAGGTCTATCCGATAGAGCAAATGCAACGATTATTACCCTCAAATGTATCAATCCTCGCTACCCATCCCCTGTTTGGCCCAATCAGCATCAATGAACAAGGATTGGTAGGCCAACAAATTGTCCTCTGCCCTACTCGGATCAATTTACCTCAATACCAAATGATCAAAGATTTTCTAACCCAAAAGCTAGGTCTGGTAACAATCGAAATGTCCCCAGCTGAGCATGACCAAGAAATGGCCTGGATCCATGGTCTAAGCTTTTTTGTTGGCAGAGGTTTGACTCAAATGAGCTTGCCAAAACTCAAATTAAACACGGGATACTTCAAGAAATTAATTGAGCTGTCAGAGACAGAAAAAACTCATAGCTGGGAACTTTTTGAAACTGTCCAAATCTTCAATCCGTATGCCAAAAAAGTTCGTCAAGATTTCCTCGACATACTATCCAAGCTCAACCAGCACGTATTAAAAAGCGAGAAAAATGACAGAGATTAGTAATTCAATCTATATTGATACCCAGTTACAGCTCAGAGCCCTGAATCCCGATGATTCTCCTGCCCTATTTGCCCTAATAGATACCAATCGAGAATATCTAGCCCGGTTTCTTCCCTGGGTAGAGGACACTCTTTCTATCAATGACTCTCTAGGATTTATTAATAAATCATTTGAAAACTACGCTAATAATATAGAATACAACTTCGGGATATTTTACCAGGATAGGTTGGTCGGCATGATATCTATCAGAACAGCCAATCATCTCGGGGCACCCCTAGAGATTGGCTACTGGATAGCTGAAGCATACTCCGGCAAAGGTATTACCACTCAAGCTACTGATGCGATTACCAAATATGGCTTTGACCAATTAGGCCTCAGTCAAATCTCAATATTCGCCCAAATAGACAATCCTGCCAGCAATAAGATTGCTAAGAAGATTGACTACCAACTGATCGACAGTAAGACAAAAATAGATGGCAAAATTATAAATCATTGGATAAAGTATCCACCTCCTGACCAAATCAATCCAAAATAATGAGACGTAAATACCAATCCCACCGAAGAAACTACTTCAAGCCTTCAGATAGAGCTATCAAGAGGTCTCAGACTGCCAAATATTTGTCCGATCGCAAGAGAAAACTCCATCTAGCAGATCAAGTGGTAACGATTACCCTTGCTATTCTTGCCATATTGATTATTCAGTTCTTGTCATACAAAATGCTTAGTCCTACAGAAAGACTGTTGATCCGACTACTGGGAAGGTAAGCTATTCTAAAGTGATAATATAAATATTGTCTCAAATATCACCCTCCATGAACTCAAAGAACTTGCCCGAAATATATTCGGCGTATTAGTAAAAGCTGACATTGATATCGCGCAAGAAATTGTAATACTAGATATGCTCATACACTACGATGGTGAGCAAGACCTAGTGAGGCAGGGAGTCAAACCTATTTAACTTGTACAATAGCCCGATCGGATCTAGCAGAGTTAGGTTTCCAGATCATATACTGATGACCTTCCTCGATTGGTACCTCAAAAACTACTTGACCACTTGCAGTACCTCCACTGACAAGGTCTCCATAACCTAAAGCATTGTCAGCAAGTAATGATTTATCATCTAATACTTGCCCCTGAGCGGTCTGGATACGAAAGTTAGCCTGACTATAAGACACAACCTTATCACTAGTATTTTCTAATACTACATCAGCAACAACATAGGTCTTGCCATCACTAGTTGTAAAGAATTGATCGAGACTTGTAGTATAGTTAACCTTACTTACAGTCATCTTCACCCCATCAACTGTCCCAGCCTCACCAACTATTATCTCTACATCTTTTTCTTGCTTATCTACCCTATCCGCAAATCGATACTCTTTCGTCTGACTAGAGCTTTCAGATGAGCTATTTGATTGACCACCATTACTATTGTTTGACTTACTTCCCCCTGAGCTACCTATTATTGCCAAAACTACTAGCACAACGATTACCGTTAGTACTTTATGTCGAGCAAACCAGCTCTTTTTCTTATTTGATTCAGCCATTTTATGACCTCCTATTAGTTAGTTTATTAATCGGAGGCGATAACCAAAAAGGACAGCCTCGCTATGTTGTCTAGACTAATAGAAGAGATTGAACCCTACTATTTGCGTGGCTGCCCATTTCTTAGTTCAATCCACGCAAGAGGCGTTTTCTTCTATTAATCTAGACTCAATCATCTTACCATCTAGTTCAAATAATCTCAAAATCTTACAAATTTGAAGGTTATAAATCAGGTATCTTTATTGAAAAATTCAATACACCTATTACCCTTGACATCGGGAGTATAATAAGGTTAAGAGATAAATAAAGATAGAATATTACTAACTAATATGATAGGAGGGATGCTATGGCAAAGAATATTGCTGAGCAAGCTGGCTATGATCTGAGTGGGATCTTGATGGCCAGAGGAGTATTTACAATTATTTTTGGGGTTATTGCCCTAGTCTGGCCAGGTATGACCTTGGTCACTCTAGCAATAATCACTGCAATCTGGCTGTTTGTCAGCGGTATTACTGGCGCATTATCCAGTATATTCATGCGAGACAATCACCAATACTGGTTCCTGAGACTAATCCTCTCACTAATCCAGTTTGGAGTAGGGGCATATCTGGTGCAACGACCTGGAATATCCATCCTAACCTTTATGCTAGCGATTGGACTGAGTTTCATCGTCGAAGGTGTGATCGAACTAGCCATCTCCTTCACAGATTCAGGCATGGATGGTGGTAGTAGAATGTTAGGAGTACTACTTGGTCTACTAACAATGGCTGGAGGAATCATGGTCTGGAGATATCCAGATACTGGTTCACTAGCTTTCATTTGGGTTCTCGGTCTAGTAGCTCTAGTCGGTGGTACTGCCACCCTCTGGAAAGCTATCGATATGCGTCGAGATCTCAAAAAAGACGAATAATTCACTAAGGCTTTATTCACTCCACTCAAAAACCCGGCTTATAGAGTCGGGTTTTTTATTGAATAACTGCCCCACCTGCAGACTGCAAATCATCAATTCCACCAAGATTTACGACATCAGTATATCCTTCACGCTCTAGGATCTTTTTAGCAATCCCTGCCCTGCCCCCACTCCGGCAGTAGAGATAGGTCTTCTGATTTTTGGCTAGCCTGGGCAAGTCCCCATTAGTCAATCTGGCTAAATCCCAATTGATTGCTCCCGTAACATAGCCAGTCCTGAACTCTTCAGGAGTCCTGACATCGATCAATGTCACCTGGCCTTGCCTAGCCTCCTCAACTGCTTGCTTAATCTTGGCTAAATTACTATCTTTATTGGCCAAAAACCACGTATCTGGCATTCTACGATAAATAATCCATATTAAGCCAAATATTAGATAGACTGAAACTTAAATTGTCCCGACTGATACTCGATGCCAATCCTGTCCCCTTCTTTAATCTGACCATCAATAATCTCGAGAGCTAAGAGATCTAGAATTTCGGACTGAATTAGCCGCTTGAGTGGTCTAGCCCCAAAGGCTGGATCATATCCAGCAATAGCTAGTTGTTGCTGAACGCTACCATCAAACTCCAGATGAATATCTCTAGCTTCAGCGATTTGCTTAGCAACTTTGTCTAGCTGAACTTTGACAATCTCAGTCATATGCTTCTTGTCTATCCGCTCAAAGATCACGATATCATCAAGTCGATTAAGGAACTCTGGCCTAAATTGTCGTTTGGCAATATCAATCACCGCTTCACGCATTTTTTCAAAATCCTTGCCATCCCAATCCTGGATATAACTTGAACCAAGGTTGCTGGTCATGATGATAATCGTATTGGTAAAATTGACCACCCTACCCTGTCCATCGGTTAACCTTCCGTCATCTAATACTTGCAATAAGATATTGAAAATATCTGGACTAGCTTTCTCGATCTCATCAAAAAGAATAATCTGATATGGTCTCCTGCGAACTGCCTCTGTCAACTGCCCACCTTGCTCATAGCCAACATATCCAGGAGGTGAACCAATCAGTCTAGCTACCGAGTGAGACTCCATGTATTCACTCATATCGATCCGAATCATCGCTCGATCATCATCAAAAAGTTCACTAGCTAGAGCCTTGGCTAGCTCTGTCTTACCCACACCAGTCGGTCCCATGAAGAGAAATGAACCTATTGGGCGATTCTGATCACCAATACCTGCTCTAGACCTTCTAACGGCACTAGAAACAGCCTTGACTGCCAACTCTTGACCTATCACACGCTTGGCAATCACCGATTCTAGATTGACCAGCTTATCAGATTCACTCTGAAGTAGCTTATTGACTGGTATACCTGTCCAACGCGCCACAACTTTGGCAATATCTTCACCTGTAACCTCATCCCTCAATAAGCGTTGGCTATCAGGTATCTGGGCTAGCTGAGACTGAAGCTGCTTGATCTTGTCTTCAGATTTTGGGATCTTATCAAATCGGATCTCACTCGCTCCGGCCAGATCTCCTCCCCTTTCGGCTCGTTCTTCATCGACCCTTAACCCCTCAATCTCTTCGGATATCTGATTGATCTGATCGATCAAGTCCTTTTCCTTCCTCCAGTGCCCTTCAAGTACTTTACTCTTCTCTCCTAGATCAGCTATCTCTTGATTAATCTCAGATAAGCGAGCCTTGGCACTGGCTGATTTGTCCTTTTTGACTGAAGCTTTCTCAATGCTGAGCTGAGTAATCTTGCGCTTTTGTCGATCGAGTTCGGTAGGCATCGAATCAATCTCAATCTTGATACTACTCGTAGCTTCATCTATGAGATCAATGGCCTTGTCGGGCAAGAATCTATCCGGTATATACCTTGCAGATAATGTAGCAGCAGAAACAATTGCATCATCAGTGATTCTGACACCATGATGTACTTCGTACTTATCCTGTATACCTCGCAAAATCGCGATAGTATCTTCCTGGCTTGGCTCCCCAACATATACTGGCTGAAATCGTCTCTCAAGTGCACTGTCTTTCTCTACATACTGACGATACTCGTTGAGGGTTGTGGCACCAATCATATGAAGCTTTCCCCTGGCAAGTAATGGCTTGAGCATATTACCTGCATCTACTGCACCATCAGCCTTACCAGCTCCGACAATAGTATGTAATTCATCGACAAAAAGAATGATCTGACCATCACTCTTCTCGACCTCTTTAAGGACAGCCTTAAGCCTTTCCTCAAATTCTCCACGATATTTTGCTCCGGCAAGTAAGCTAGATATTTCCAGCGAAATTATTCGTTTATCCCTGAGCGAACTTGGCACATCCCCAGAAATAATCCTCTGAGCTAATCCTTCGACAATAGCTGTCTTGCCAACGCCTGGCTCACCCAATAACACTGGATTATTCTTAGACCTACGAGACAGCACTTGCATACATCTTCTGATTTCCTCATCTCGGCCGATTACTGGGTCTAATTGACCAGATCGAGCAAGTTCGGTGATATCTTGACCAAATTTCTCTAGAGTATTAATAGTGCTTTCTGGTGAATCATTTTCCACTTTCTCTCCTCCTCTCAATTTATCTATTAGATCAATTAATTGATCCGGATCTAGCTCTTTCAGTAAATCAATTCTAGCTTGCTTGACTACTCCAACCAAAAGATGCTCTGTCGATAGGTGACTATCTCCCAGCCTATTTCGTATTTGATCTGCTTTGCCCAACAAATCAACCATACTCTGATCTGCTTTCAAATTCATCAGATCGATTGCCTGAGTCAAACTGGGCAATTGTTCAAGCTGGAAAAGCAGGCTGGTACTTAATCCGATTTGATCTACCTCTAGCTGTTCAAGAATCAAGCAAAAAATCGTATCGGTTTGTAGACTCAGAGCCCAGATCAAATGATCAGCACTCAGGCTAGGATTCTTGAGCTCCAAAGCCTTGGAACTCGCTACCTCGAACCCCTCTCGGACTTTCTGTGTCATCATCTCAGGCTTCATATTACTTAGTATTATCCCACCAACCCCTTTTTGCAAGTCTTACCCACTCTCCAGGTGCAAGGTCTGACCTCGTTATCATGTCTTCCAACAGATATGAAAAGTCGAGGTCTGACCTTGTAACAGCAGGATACCTGGCTCTTGACAGGGGTAAAACAAACACCCTAGACTAATAGTATGCCAACTCGAAAACCCAATTCAATTCTACCAAAATTCCTACTGATTTTGAGTGTTGTTCTGATATTGTCGGGCATTGCCTTGACCAAACAAGCTAATCAGATTATTTCTTCACCAGTGGCTCAACAAACCAACACAGCTAATCAACTGACCTCTACTGAATTATTTCAGATCGAATCAGACCTTACTCCCAACCCGCAACAAGCC
Organism: Candidatus Saccharibacteria bacterium; assembly: GCA_017983775.1. Lineage (NCBI taxonomy): Bacteria > Candidatus Saccharimonadota > Candidatus Saccharimonadota bacterium. The sequence continues at coordinate 11,239 of JAGOAT010000001.1, forward strand.
TTAACTAAACTTAATCAATTCTCAGCAATAATCTATCTACCTAGTGGTACTCAAGAAACTGGATATCAAGAAAATGCCCTGACTCGCAACATTGGCTCAATCAACAACTTCGGCCAGCTCTTCTCCAATCTTCTAAAAGGTCCAAACTATCTTGAGGCCAATCAAGGTATTCTACCGGTATTTGAACTTTCAGGAAAGAGTCCAAATATCGACAACTGCCTGAAACACTATGATTACTACCAAAAAGAAACTGATCAAGAAATCGTTATCAGGTTCTGTCGAGATATTAAAATCATCGACCAAGATCCAGAATATCAAGCTTTAGCCAAAGACCTGATTAAAAAAACTCTTGATCAAAATTATAATAAAGCTTGGCAACTACTCGACAAAAATGGACAACCCCTGCTCTAGTAAGCAGACAAATATCTACCAATCAAAAACCCCTTAGTGTCAAGCAAAAAACTGATCAAACTTGACAGAGCTTCTACCAGAAGCTCGAAAATCCCTCTTGGCTATACCGTCAGCAACCTGACTAATTAACTCCAGGGTCTTATCATGATCGATATTATTAGTAGATGTCAGAATATTATGCTCAACAAATTCTAGGCTCAACCTATCTACCTGTTCTTGCATCTCCATCATCCAAGCCAAAGCATAAATTGGCAATTGGATATTCTCCTTAAGCCGCTTATCCGCCTTCTTCTGATCATCCAGATTGCTAGTCTTATAATCCCGAATCTCTACTAGCCCTTGCTGATGGTAGATAGCATCAATTCTTAGATTGATTATTACCTTCTGATCTGTCAAAACAATCCTCAATGGCTTTTCAACAATATCTGGAAATATCCCCTTAGCCTCAGATAAATCATAATAACGAATAATAGTCTTCTCTGCCTGCTTGAGCCTACCCTTGATATGTGAATAATTAAAGAATCCATCCAGCTTCCAGTTGTCTCTTACCACCTGAATTAGCTGGTCTCTGCTGATAACTTGACCCGAGATCTTAGCCCTATTATAGACTTCAATCGCTGCATGAATAGCCGTACCATAAACCAAAGAATGATGAGGATTTCTTGGTAATCCAATAACATTCCAATACCAAAATTCCTGAGGACACCTCAAATATTCCTCAATCATATGCGGGGTTAATACTAAATAACCATCCGGGTTATAAAGCCTACTGGCCAAATCTTGATCTGTCTTTGGGCTAGTTTGACTAGGATTAATAATCTTCGCCAGATGACTCTGCCATCCAGCTTCCGACTTAGATTCAATCATTTGATCGAAAAACTCACTCAAAAATTGAGATGGTTTGCGCGCTCGTTTACCACCATGATCCTTGGAGAAGCTTAGCCAAATGCGCTGTCTTGCGCGAGTTGTAGCTACATAAGCCAACCTTCGCTCTTCAGCAATATGCCTCTCGCGTGACTTCAGATGGTAACCCTTGATCAACCCAGAGGGCAGTTCTATCTGATTTTGACGATTTGTACTAGGAAAAGTATTTTGAGATAAATCATAGACAAAAACATAGTCAAACTCTGTACCCTTAGCATTATGAATGGTCATGATCTGAATCTTTGATGAATCAACTAGCTCTTCAGCCTGATAACTTCCCCCGCTCAAACTAGCCTGCTCCAAAAAATACCAGAAATCATAGACTCTAGCAGTGTCTTCTATCTCAGAAAATTCTCTAATCAAATCAAAAATTTTACTGATATTTTGGATTTTTCTGGCTGAATCCTGATCGATATCGGCTAGATTGATCAGACCTTGAAGATAGCCTGACTGATCTAGAAAACTATACAAAACTTTCCCCACTCCTTGACTTCGAGCCATTAATCGATGTTGATTAACTAAATCTAGGATATTATTTAAAATATCAGCAACCTCTTGATCTCGATCTTCCAAGACAAGATAATCCTTGAGTATTTGCTCAATCCCTTGATGTTGACGAACGGACTGTCCAAGTAATTTTACTAAGCTTAGCCAAATATTCCCCCAGATATCTGCAGATAAAAAATTTGCCCAAGCTTGATTGTTATCAGGTTGATTCAGGATAGTCAAAAAATCCAAGAGAAATTTGACCTCTGGTTTAGTTAATAGTTCCTCGGGATGATGAGTATAGTACTCTAGACCTTGCTTATCTAGAGCCACCTCCAAACTCCTAGCCTGACTATGATTGCGAATTAAGATAGCAATCTGTCCAGCTTCAACCTCTGAGCCTTCAAGAACTTGCTTGATCTTGCTAGCCACCAAATCAACCTCTTCGACGGTATTACTTGCTAGTAACAATTCTGGCTCAGCACCAATCTGATGGTTGGCAATCAGTCGCTTATCCAGCCCTAGAATCGACTCTAGTCGATCTGGATTATTATAACTAATCAATCGATGTGAGTAATTTAAAATACTCTGGTTACTTCGATAGTTATCAGTTAATACAATCAATTTATCTTGATCGATTGACTTAGCATAATTCAAGATATTACTCAAATCTGCCCCTCTAAACTGATAGATTGCCTGATCATCATCTCCGACTACCATCAGATTGCCCCGTTCACCAGTAATCAACTCTACCAACCGATCTTGAGCATAATTGGTATCCTGATACTCATCGACCATCATATACTCAAATCGCTTCTGCCATTTATCTCTAATTTCTACATCCTGTTCAATAATCTGAATTGGTAAACTAATCAAATCTGAAAAATCTACTAGCCCCTGCTCTGTCTTATTTTGCTGATAAACTTGATATGCCTCGGCCAATTCTTGCTGCCTACCAGCAAACTCTTGCTCCAACTCAGTATCGACAGGAAGTTGCTTAGCCCAATCTTGATATTGCTCTGGTGATACTAAATAATCTGCCAGTCTTGAAAAATACTGGACTAGTGACTCCAGATATTGCTCTGGCCTATTGAGCGGTGCATAGTATTTAAGACTGAGCTTATCCCAAATAGCACGCAAAAAAATCTTTTGCTGAAAACCGCTAATCAATCTAGGCTCGCGCGCATAACCCATCCTTAGATATTCTTCAGACAGAATCATCTGACCCAAACTATGAAAGGTCATAATATTAGTCCCGACTAATCCCAAGGGTACCAATTTATCTACCCTAATCTCCATCTCCTCGGCTGCTTGATCCGTGAAAGTCAAAGCCAAAATCTTGTCGGGTGCTACTCCTCTATTGGTAATCAAATAGGCTATCCTCCTGGTCACAACCGTAGTTTTGCCAGTACCAGCCCCAGCTACTACCAAGTAGCGACCTTGATCTGCCAAAATTGCCTGTTCCTGAGCTGCATTCAAGCCCTCAAGAAGTGTCTCGATTCTTCTTGCCATTGATTTATAGTATACTATAACCATATATGGCATCACTTGGTATCAATTTAGTCCAGCTTCGTACCCGGCCTCAACAAAGCAAAGGTGTCAATGATTTTATTGTGATCAGCAATACTGATCACTGGTTGATCAACCAGGGTACCGATAATCTAGTAGAAGCCCTGATAGTAGCCGAACTATCTGGCTACAAAGTCACCAAGCCAAACCAAGCTTTCAAAGATACCTTAGAAAAGATTAAACTCAATCTTGATAGACATCTCAGGGGTTTTAACTTCCAAAAAGCCTCCCTCAAGAAACGTTTTTTAGCAGCATTAGAACAAATCAACCAGCAAGTCCCTATTTCAAATGAATATGAATTCAATATCTGCCTTTGCCTAGTCCGTGATCAGCAAGTCTTGATTGCTGAAGCTGGCAATAATCGAATCTTTCATACTAGGGGAGACGAAGTTGCTGAGCTAAGTGAACCTTCTGACCCTGAAGCGATCAAGAAGCTTTTTTATAATCTGACTGAAGGATCTCTAATACTGGGTGACAAGCTAGTTATTACTACCAACAAGCTAATATCCCAGTTTAGTCAAACTAAGCTACTAGAATTATTTGACTCTAGTTCTAGTAGTGAATTAGTCGGGAAGATGGCAGACTATATTAGTACGAAATCCAGTAGTGGAGGAAGCTATGCTGGATTTTGCTTTGATAGTATTGTCCATGCCGACATCACTCCGACCGAAGAAATAGTCCTGGAATACAAGTCAAACCCATTAAGCTCTATCTTTGGAAATTCCAAATCAATTCCTAGCTCGATCAAATCTCTTTCAGTTAGTAGCCTTGAGTTGGCCAAAAGAACTACCACCCATCTAGACCTTAGCAAGTTTCGTGAATTCGCCAATGCTAGCTGGCAAACACTTTGGCAAAAAGTATTCAACCGCTACCCGAGATTAACTATCATTGGCTTAATCATCTTGGTAGTCCTAATAGCTACAAGATTCATCTGATTCACTCTGTATGAAAATCATTGCCAAAAACAAGAGAGGGGTCTATGACTACCAAATTTTGGATAAATGGCAGGCTGGAATTGTCTTAAGAGGGTTTGAGATCAAGGCAATTCGAGCTGGTAAGGTAAATATCTCTACTAGCTACTGCAGTCTAAAAAATCATGAAATCTGGCTGGTTAATGCTACCATAGGACACAACTCTGATTCTGATCAATCAATCATTGCTCGCCACAAGCTACTCCTCAAGCATACTGAAATTGATAAGATTGCAAAATTACTTGAGCAACAAGGTACTAGCCTAATTCCTTTGGCTATAGGGCTAAACCGACATCTTGCAAAGCTTGAAATTGCAATCGGTAAAGGCCTAAAGAAGCACGACAAAAGACAAGTAATCAAAGCCCGCGAGGCTCAGCGAGAGATTTCTCACAAAATCTAGTACTACACAATTTTTGCACAATATCTGTCTAAGAATTTTGAGGTGCTATATCTGTTAATGAACTACTAATGTGTTCTTTATATAAAGTTATCCACAGATTTGTCACTTCGAAGTGTTGACAGCAAAAGCCTTATTAGCATAAGATAGATGCAGTGCTGAGCACGTTAGTTGATCCAAAACACAAACAAACAGCCAGAGGTTGGCTCCAGTAAGCGACCTTTGGCAAACCAGACAAAAGTGAGGGTAAACAAAAAAGCAAAAATAAATGCCCCTAAGACCGCCAGTAGGCGGTCTTTTTTTTGCTCGGACTATCTTTGCTTCTTATGACAATATTATCCTTGGCAAAGGGGGTATTTTTGAGTCCTGTTCCCTAAGTAATTCTTTGACTCAAGGGTGCTTAATTTGATATTGGAATAACCTTTTTATCAAGAACCCCCACTGTGGAATTAAGGTTATGAAATGAAGGGACTATTCTAGCTCAGATTAACTATTATCACCCTTAAATACTGTGGTTGCTGGCTTGTTGGCTAACCACACCACCACCATCATCAATCTGACTACCCAATCCCAAACTCCTCAAGCTGCTGATGAGCCTGATACGAACTATCACTCTGGAGCTTGAGCAGTCTGGCATAAATCCCATCTGGATGTTTTGCCAGCTGCTGGGGTGAACCAGATTCCACCACTCTACCCTGTTCAATCCCATAAATCTTATCGACCCTAGCTATGGTGCTCAGTCTATGGGCAATGATGACTGTAGTCCGATTCTTCATCAGATTGTTCAGAGCTGTTTGCACCTCCCCTTCAGCAATACTATCAAGGGATGAGGTTGCTTCATCGAGAATCAAGATCGGAGCATCCTTGAGAATTGCTCTAGCAATCGCAATCCTCTGCTTCTGTCCTCCGCTCAACTTAACTCCTCTCTCCCCGACTTGGGTATCATATCCATCGCTAAGTTTTTCTATGAATTGATCGGCATTAGCAAGCTTGGCTGCCCGCTTAACCTGCTTGAGGCTAGCCTTGGTTCCGTAGCTAATATTCTGATAAATGCTTGTAGAGAACATCCAAGGATCCTGGAAAACAATAGCTATCTGAGATCTCAAGTATTGCAAATCATATTCCCTAATATCTTGGCCATTGATCTTAATTTCACCCTGATAATCTGAATACAGACCGAGTAAAAGATTGGTAATAGTCGTCTTTCCTTCCCCACTCCTCCCAACCAAAGCAACCTTTTGCCCTGGCTCTACTGCCAAATTGATATCGCTGAGAACTTGATTACCCTGCTTGTAATAAAAACTAATATGCTCAAAGCTAACTCGAGCTTGCTTCATCTTATCAATAGATTTTGGCTTATGAGTACTCGGCTTGGTATCCTTAGTGGCCAAAGTCTCGATCTCTTGATCAATCAAGTCAAAGTATTCATTTGTCCCAGTTCTAGCTCTCTGAACACTGTCGACAATAAAAGATATGGCAAACAGTGGAAACTTCGCCTGGGCAATCAATTGTATTATCAAGGCGAACTCACCAATATTGATTTTTCCTTTGTAGGCCATCCAGACAACATAGAGATTGACCAGTCCGAGTAAGATATTGAGAATAAATTTTCGATAAAAATCATATTGATGCCAACTATTTGATTGCTTGAGGTGGATACTCTCGACATCCTTACGATTCTGATCAAATATTTGCTTCTCAAATACTTCACTGGTATAAGACTTGACCAGTCTCATCTGGGAAGCCACCTGCCCTAATCTACCAAATGCAGTATCTTGTAATTGATTGATTTGCTTTTGAAACTTCATCCAGCGCTTTGATGATTGCCTAGTAAGGTAGATGTAAATTGGGAACAGTAGGACCAGGATTATCCCTACTGGACCCAGGTAGTAACTAGTAGCAATAATCACAAAAATTGTTGTCAGGATAGTACTAATCAAATTGTTGGCCATATTCTGGAAAAAACTCGTCACCGAGGACATCCCCCTATGCAGATATGAGATTAGTTGACCACTCTCCTGGTCATCAAAAAACCTCTGAGGCAGGTACAGTAACCTATCCAAATATCTTGATGTCAGAATGGTATCTAATCTGACTGCCAATCTATCCCCCAATCTACCACCAACAAACTGTAAGAAGGTCTGAAATAGATCTGCAGTAAAGATGATTGCTACCAACATAGCTAGAAATATAAAATCATGACGATCTGGATTGCCCACTACTTCTACCAGTTGATTAACGATTGAACGAATCGTAAATGGATAAACGAGATTCAGTGAGGCAACCAGCAGATTGATAATTGCCAGCTTGATATAGAAATCCTTTAAGACAGCCGTGTGTCTAATGAGTTTAATTATTTCTTTCATCTATATAGAATATCATCTAGTAGCTTGATAGCAAGTTCTGAATCTACTATTGGCACTGCCTGATTAATAGCCTGAGCCAGTAAAGCTCTCTTGGGCTGGTCTTGGATTAAATCAATAATCAATTGATACAGCTTATCGCTTGTCAGACCGTCCTCTTTCTGCCAAATAACGGCATTTTTTGACTCTAAGTACTGCGCATTAAACTCAGTTTGATGATCTTTTTTCGTAATAATGATACTAGGTTTGGCAAAAGCAGCTATCTCTGTCAAAGTAGATAAGCCACCTCTACCTACTACGATATCTGCCATCTCTAAGACTGCCTGAAACTCATCTCTGGCAAGGTGTTTAAAAGAATGGTATGTTGGATACTTGTGACTAAAAGCTCTAGATTGGAGATAATTTTCCCTACCTGTTTGATGAAAAATATTTGCCCTAATGCTCAGCTTATCAATTAAACCAAATACTAGCTGATTGATCCGATCAGCACCCAATCCACCCCCTGTTACCAGGATAACCGGCAAATCTGGTCTGATACTATCATGCCATTTTTCATCAATCGCTACAGCTTGATAATTGGAAATAAAATTGCCAATACTCTGAGCTTGATTACCTGCAATATTATCTAGCGGAAATACAGACGTCACAAGATTCGCCGACCTAGCCATTATCTTATTGGATAGTCCTACTAAAATATCTTGTTGGTGTACCCAGGATTTGATTCCAAAAAATCTAGCGGCTAGATGGACTGGCACTGATACAAATCCTCCTGTAGTGACCACAATATTAGGTCGAATCTTGGCAAGTAATGATATCGTATAAAGCAAAACAAAAGGAGCCTTGATAATATCTCTTAGGTTTTCAAAACTAAAATATCTCCTAAGCTTGACTGTGGCTAGCCTATAGACATTGAGATCTAACCCATTATCCCGATAATACTTTCTGATAAACTCGTTTTCCGGGCCTTTCCTGGTAATAATCCAAGTAAACTCTATCTCTGGGCGTTGTTGTCTCACAATATCTTCGAGTGCCAGGAGTGGGATTACCGAACCCAACGTTCCTCCGCCCGACAAAACTATCCTACGATCAGGTCTCTTATCTCGATTTGCTATATATCTATCTATCCGATCTTTCACTGTCTTTTCTATTATAGCAAGGTTAAACCAAAATTAGAAATCCTTTTCTAGCCCTCTCCCAAGGAGTCCCCTTGAAATCGACCACCTCAACAGATATAAATCGACAAGGGGTGCCCTTGAAAATGGGATTTTATAGCTTAAGATCTGCTAAGTTGTTTACTGCCCTAAAACCATTATCTTCGAACTGTTTTATACTAGTTAGTAGTAGTAGTAACCCCTATAAAATCAATACCTGCTCCATGGGCAGCATAGCCATCTACTAAGCTATCACCCGATATAGAGCATCTTATCGGTGAATATCTGCATTGATTGATAATTACTAATAAGGTGCCCAAATACCCTAGAATCAGGTTTGTAATAAGGCTCAGTATCCTCACTAAAATAAAGACTATCAAAATACTTATCATAATCTCCGAGTAAATCCTCTAGGGTTGGTCTTGAGACCAACCCAGATCCACCAGAAAGAATGGAGAGTTTTATGCCCCTACTGATCATCTGATCCAACATATGTCTTACTCCAGTCAATAATGCTCTCTTATACTCCTCCTCTTGATTCTTTATTCTAATAAGCTCAATCATCTTACTAGTATCTTCTATCCCGAAAAGTGCTCTAAGGTATTTGTCCACTGGCAGACCCCAATTTTGGTCAATCTGTTCAGTTGTCAAACTCATCTGATATTGTTCGAGAGCAATATCTTTAAGTAAACGCTCAAAAGCTAGGTGACTATCGACAATGGTATCATCAAGATCAAAGATATCAATTGCTTAGAATTACTAATCCCAAGCACAATACTAGCCTTGACGTGCTGGAATCAAATCCTTGATTGTTGGCAAACTATATTCTAGTGCCAAGTAACCGACTAAACTATACCCTACGTTACCGATTAATGTGTTGCGGAAAAAAGGCAAAGCATAATAATAAGCCAAACTTAGGCCAGATAGGTCTTTACTGTACATATCAGTAAATAACCAAACTGCAAAGTTTGTAATCAAAAAGAAAGCCAAACCGCTCATCAGGGCAAGACTAACGATATTTAAAACTGAACGGTTATTTCTCAAATAATTGTTTGCAAAAGTAATAAGCAATAATGACCCATAAACTGCAAGCATTATCCCAGCTTGATAAAAGCCCAACCATAGATCTCCAATCAACATGCCTGATAACCCGACAATCCAAGCAAACTTTCTGCCCTGATAGATACTTGCAAGCATGATTATTGCGCCAACTGGTACCAGATTGTAAGCATGAGGCAACAACCTACTAATCACTATCACTGCAATCAGTAAAATCGCGAGTACTATCTGGCTAACCTCAATCTCTGTCGACTTTTTCCCAAAACTTATATTCATAGTCCGTTAATTGTAACACACCGCTGCACCCTATGGTCAACCCCTCCCAAAATCCACTCAACCAACTACCACCCCTGCGAGGTCTAACCTCGCTTTTGACCCCTGCAACAGATATAAAATTGCGAGGTCTGACCTCGAAATGTGCGTTTTGGGAATCGAAAAAAGATGGTAAGATAATGCTTATGTCTAACTTTTTGACTGATTTACCAAATGATTTAGTTTATATTGATATGGCACCGGAATTCAGGCAAGGATATTGGTTTGGCGAAGAAGTAATTATCGCACCAAAGAGAGGCAAGAGACCCCATGAAAACGAAGATAACTCTAGTCTATCGGAGCCACACCTCAAACGATCCGAGATTGGATTAAGGTTGATTAATGAGCCAGCTATAGATCAAATAGAAGATATTGACGGTAACTGGATCGTAAAATCCATCCTCAATGGCTTTCCTACAATCACAGAGGACAATACCAAAGCAAAAGGTAAACAAGAAATTATCATTGATACACCAGAAATTGACAAAAACTTTGAAGATCTAGACATTGGGCAGCTGGTTAATCTATTTGGTTTCTATCAGGCTAGATCTCGTGCTCTTAGTCGAGTGCCTGGCATTCGCTATATATCGATTTTCAAAAATCAAGGTATCCATTCTGGAGCTTCAATCGCTCACCCACATACACAGGTTTTTGCCCTCGAACGAATACCTGAAAAAATCCAAAGGCAACACAGGCAATTATTAAGGTTGGACTCATCAAATCCGATCCAAGACACGATAGAGCAAGAGCTTTCCCAGGCTACAAGACTAGTCACACAGACTGACCAATGGGTTGTATTCTGCCCTTATGCTAGTATTAACCCGATGGAAGTCTGGCTAATCCCACTGAGAGGAATCCTTGAATTCTCCCACCTAGACCATCGTGAGATCATTCAACTCACTGGCTTAATCTCACCCCTAGTCAAACGACTTGGAAATTCAGGAATAGACTTCAATCTGCTAATCGAAAATGGCTTTACCCATCCAGATAGATTGATTATCAAGCTAGTACCCCGTGGACTGATCAATTCTGGAGGTCTTGAACTCAGCACCAATATTATCATCAACCCAGTCTCCCCTGAGTCGGCTACTAGCTGGTACAAGCAAGGGTATTTATGATAAACTTGTTCTATGATCGAAGATAACTCAACCTCCCCCTCACAATCCAGCAAAAAATCCCCAAAAGACCAAGAGGATTACAAATTACCAAATATCATCCATCCTGCCAAAGACGATCTAGAGATTATTTTTAATCTAAACTTAAATTACTTCTTACCAAGGCTCAATGAACATAACGTTGATCAAGGCACTGTCACCAAACTCATATCCAACCTCGCTAAGGAGTCCCACAGAAATCAAGCATATAACGATTTGCGCAAACTATTAAAAAAAGCCAATCTAGATAAGAATGACTATGCTTATTGGGCTGCGATTCGTGAATACCAGCTACTAGATGATAATCTTATATACCTATATCAAGACCTCGATGGTCAAGCAGGATCTAAGCTAGTTAATCGAATTGCTTGGCAGGCTGGTAAATCTGGTATTAAGAAATTTGATGCCAAATCACTCTTTGAGAAACTTGCCCAAGCCAATCTGATAATTGATACAATCACAAGAAATATGATAGAAAGTATCTATCAAGATTTCAAAGATAGGAAACCTAGCAATCAGAATAAAAAAGATTATGCTAATTCAAAAATATACATCCTAGAACTTGCCTCAATCGCCCAAACTATACTCAACTGGCTGACCAACCATGACTATCGAATAGTTGAAGAGAGCTCCGCTCAGAGGTTAGCAGTTTCCTCAGTTATTCTAGCAAACCAGCTTAATATAATAATAAATCCAGGAATACCAAACTATTATATTTATCCCGAGCTCTTTGATGCCCTAGAATACCCTACACCCGAAGAGGCAGACTTTAGATTGCAAGTATTGATGAAGGAGCTTATCAATAGCTCTCCTGCTATTGAATTTCTACTTGCCAATCTACCAATCGTACCAAAACAATGGCAGGAGATAATTACAGAATACAGCAAGGTATTGGAATCGATCGATCCTAATAACCCTCCAGAATTTCCTAAGCCTAAGCCCAAGCAAAAACCTGACAATAAGAAGGCTGGTAAAAAACCAGATAAAACTTCTTCCCCCACTAAAGATAAGGTATCAAAAGAAACCAAGAAAGAACCCGAGTCTAGTAGCGACATCCAAACATAGCCATACTTACGACCTCAAAATTCAGCAGACTACGAGAATTTCTTACTTATTTATCGCAAAGAATCTAAGCATATACAATTTATATCGAGATATCCCGAACCTCTTTGCCAGCCTTAATATCATCAAAAATTCCGAAATACACCTGATACTTATCCTCTAGCTCAGCCAACTGAGCATTATGCTGATCGGCTAGATCATTGTAACGATCAACCTGAGCATTATAATTAGCAACTCTGCCATTATACTCACCAATCTGCCCTTCAGCCAGTAACTGTTCGAGCTCTACATTTTGACTTATAAGGTCTTGATACCTTGCCTCGAGTAAGATACTACTCTGATCCAAGTCACTTGCCAAGTCATTGATTTGATCTAGAATTGGACGAAATATCTGATCAAACTGTTTGGCAGCATCAACAATCCCTTCTCTATTGTCTAAAATCTCTAGATAAGACTTCAAAATTACTGGATAATCCTGATACTGAGTATCATCTAGTTCTGATCCAGCAATAGCATATAGCTCTTTATGTTGATCCTCCTCTGGTAAGTCATTATAGCCAAGAAATCGTTGATCTCGATATTCTGCATTCAAATTGTCCCAGAAATCATCCAATTGATTGTCGAGAGCCAATTTTTCACTATCAGACTGGAGTTGGTATTCGAAGTGTAATACCTCATGCACCAAGACTGCTAGCTGATAATCTTTGATTTCTGGTTCCTCGATATCCAAAAGATAAATTCTATACTCAGAGCCATTGTCAGAAAAGAAGCAGCCAAATATCAACTCCGTCTTCCCTTCACTCCCCTCTGGGCACTTGTCTGTCAAAGTCTGATAATCCACTATCTCAGGATTTGATTGTAAGAATATCGACAATCCATGGTGGCTGAGACCTGCTTTTTCTCCCAATTCTACTATTGATGGATCTCCTTCGTAGGTATATATCATAAACTGGTCGTATAGCCATTGCCTTCTTGAGTAACCAAAAACAGCTCCCAAAATCAGAGCGATAAGCAATAGATACTTTAGGACTCTAAAAAAGTATTTCACAATCTCAAATCTACCATGCTATCATTAATATCAATCAAAAAATGCTAACTCTACCCCAATCTTTCTGCCATCCAATAAAGCTCACTTAAGACCTGCTCTACCTCTTTTTGCTTACTATCATCAATTGGTTCACCAGTATTCTGATCAAAAAATCCATAAGAATTACTAAAGTGAATATCATGAGACAATGCTACCATCCCCATCTGCCTGACAGCAGAAAGGATGCTTTCAATAGCCCTGACCCCACCAAAACCACCGACAGATACTCCAGCAAAACCAACCGGTTTATGCAAATAATTAGCTAGCTCTGTATCAAGTAGCATTTTGAGACTCCCAGCAAAACTATGGTTATATTCAGGTAAAACCAGCAGGAAGGCATCTGCCCATTCAGTTAGCTTTGTGTATTCTGGATTTTTATTGTCTGGATCATTACCTTCATGTGGACTAGGATAATCTTCGGGACAAATTAGCTTGACCTCAAAACGCTGATTCTGATTGGCCAACTTTTCCAAGTATTTTGCAGCAAATATTGATCGACGCTGAGCCCTAATACTTCCCTCGATAATCAATAGATTTAGCTTTTTCATAGTCCAAGTGCCTTGTCGAGCTTTGGTTTATCAAAGCCTAAGATACCTATTACTGACCCATCATCTTGCTCAACCTTGATACAGGGTACCCCAAGACTGTTGCAGGTCTTGATTGCCTCCTGGGCTCTTTCTGGCTGATCGTCTAAGAGCACTTCCTCAAAAGCAATGCTTTTTGATCTAAGATAATCCTTTGCCAGATGGCAATATGGACACGTTTTGGTGGAATAAACCGTAACATTCATGCTACTCCTTATTATGAATTAATTTTTGATCCATTCTGATGATTTGCGAAATCTGTTGATATTCCTCAAAATCTTGACTAACCTGATAGCAAACTTTCTTTCCTTCTCTGATGTGTTTAATCAGCCCTGAATTTTCAAGGATCTTTAACTGCTGAGAAACTGCTGGAATACTAACATTCAATTGGCTAGCTAGCTCACTAACACAGATGCCTGGATAGATGGTTAATAAGCTATAAATTTGATATCTAGATTGATCACCAAGTGCTGAAAATATCTCTCTTATATTAGTTACTCCTGAATTAGTCATATCACCATCATAATCCAAAAATACCTTTAAGTAAATACTTAAACAAAAAGGACAACCACTGGTTGTCTATTCCAGCAGAAGGTTTGTATTCTGCCTAAGTGGTTGCCCATTTCATATACAAACCACTTGAGCTAGAAGCTCCATATACTGGAATAGACAACCCTAATATATATCATCTGAGTACTAAAATCAAACGCTTTCAAATGTGTTAGAATGCTTATATGACAAAACCAACAAAAATTACCCAGCTCAGCCAATTCCTTCATATTGATAGCTATCAAATTGAACTCAATATAGACAGATTAGGACTTTGTTACCAAGGCAAAGTCAAAATTGATGCTACCTGCCAGATAGACCAGGAGTATTTACAGCTTCATGCTAAAGATCTAGAGATTAATGATGTAAATATATCTATAGACTACCTAGAGTTTACTCCCGCAAACTACAATCTAATCCCCGCAGATGATCTGATTCAAATCCTAAATCCTACTAAGTTGGAATTCAAAAAAGATCAAAAAGTAATACTAGAGATCAATTTCTCTAGAAAAATATCAAATAAATTGCAAGGTCTATATCCCTGCAACTATCAAACCTTATCTGGTGAGACTAGTTGGCTACTTGCTACTCAGATGGAAAGCCACTATGCTAGAGAAGTTTTTGTCTGTCTAGACGAACCAAACGCCAAGTCAAAGTTTGACCTAACTGTAATCCATCACCCAGCGGACCAATGCCTAAGCAATACGCCGATAATTGAGACAGAGCTAATCTCTGAAGACAAACAAAGGACTAGATTTGCCCAGACTCCAACAATGTCAACTTATTTGCTAGCACTAGTAATTGGAGACTTAAGGTACCTAGAAACAATCTCAGATAGTGGTGTAAAAATTCGTACATATGCCACACCTGATAAGATTAAGCAGACCAAATTTTCTCTAGAAATTGCTAAGAAAGTCCTTGATCTATATGAAAGATTTTTTGAAATACCCTACCCATTAACCAAACTAGATATGGTAGCCTTGCCAGAATTTGAATCAGGAGCAATGGAAAACTGGGGACTAATAACCTATCGTGAGGCCTGCCTGATCTATGACCCCGACTCGACTAATGTTTTTGTCGAGCAATTTATCGTCGAAGTCATCGCACATGAAATCGCACACCAATGGTTTGGTAATTTGGTAACAATGGATTGGTGGGAAGATCTTTGGCTCAATGAAGGATTTGCTAGCTGGATGGCGATCTATGCTGCTGACCAAATCTATCCAGAATGGAATTATTTCGAACAATTTGTAGGCCTCGAAAGACGCAATGCAATGGAACTCGATAGCCTAAGTGATTCCCATCCAATTGAGGTTGAGATTAATCATCCAGACCAAATTCGAACTGCCTTTGATCAAATTAGCTATGGCAAGGGAGCAAGTATAATCCACATGCTTGCTCACTATTTAGGACTTGAGATTTTCCGCAAAGGCATTGTGCTCTATCTAAATCAATATAGTTACAACAATGCCACCACCAAGCAGCTATGGGACGCCCTGGAACAAGTATCTAGCCAGCCAATCACAGACCTGATGCCAAACTGGACAGAACAATCGGGGTTCCCAGTATTATCGATTGAGGTCAATAAAGATACTATGACCCTCAAGCAGACTCAATTTTCTTACCAAGAAGAGAATAATCATAAAATCTGGTCTATTCCTCTTAACTTTTCAGATCAATCATACAACCAGCTTCTGATTGGCCAACAAACTGAAATACAGCTTTCCAGCCCATCTGAATTGCCCCCATTGATCAATCCTAACCAAGTAGGCTTTTATTTGATCAAGCCAGATAAAACTTATCAAGATAGCCTCAACTCTAGACTTCAGGGTAACCAACTAAGCAATCTTGATATTCAGGCGATAATCCTTGACCACTTAATGCTTAGCCTCAAAGGAGATAGAAGTATTATCAATCTACTCGATACCTTGGAAACTGTGGCTAATTCGTCTACAAGCTTCCTGGTGTGGTCAGCAATATCTGAAGTGATTAGTGAGCTCAGGATAAATTTCTACCCAGATAAATCCCAATTTGTGCCTCTATCAAACTGGATTCAAAAATTGATTAAGATGCCACTTGGCCAAATAGACTGGCGACCCACTCCTGAAGAACCGAAAAACCTTACCCAATTAAGAACACTGTTGCTGGGACTTGGTCTCATCTATAATTATCAGCCTACCACAGATTGGCTGACTCAATTACCAATACTAAGCCATCCGGACCTAGACCGGCTTTCATTGAAAGCCAAACTGAAAGCTCAACCAGCCAAATTCCAAGCAGAGTTGCTAGATCTATACTCCAAAGAGTTAAATCAACAAAAGATCTCTGACTACATCTCAGCTTTATCTAGTCAACCAGAACTTAGTCAGTTTGACCAACTCTGGCAATTTACGATGTCCGATAATGTTCGCAAACAAGATATCCGCTCCTGGTTAACTAATCTCGGTAGCAACCTTAGCTTGCAATCTGTTTACCTTGATAAATTATTCTCTGACTATCAGCAAGTCATCAACAAGCTCGACGGTAAAGAACCAATCGCGAGAATCTTTAATCAGATAGGTAGGTATTTTGCTAATTCTGATTCTTATAAGCTATTCAAAGATTTTGCTGATCAAGACAATCCTGCTATCCAAAGAAGTTATGACCAGCTAATTGAAACTATTGAACTAAGGTTGGCATTCCAAGACCGTGAACAAACCAAGGTGTTGAATTATTTCAATCAAATTGAGACTAATAATGGATAGGTCTAGCCCCTTTAATCTAGGCAAGTATTTGCTTCTTGCAATCATTCTAGCTTCAATCTTGCCTTTCGGACTACTAATGGAGGGGACCCTTGACCAAGGCATCAGTTTTGCTGAGTTAATGCTAAAGATTAGCTCAATGTCTGGGTTAATCGCAGGGGTATTATTCTTTTGGCAGATACTGATTGGTAATCGGTTTTTTAGCATTCTAGTCACTGATGATATCCTTTGGGTTAATCGAATTCATCGCCTAATCGGTAAATATGGCGTAATCTTTGCCTTGATTCATCCGATTGCCGTCACTCTCGGCTATAGTAAATCTTTAGCTTGGATAGTATTTCCTGACTTTCCCCTAGACTTTAGCGATCTCTATCAGCGGGCTTTGGCATTTGGTCGGATTGGACTTGCCCTCCTAGTCATTGTCTGGCTATCGAGTATCACTCTCCGTTCGGCTATAAAGTATCGCCCCTGGCTATATTTACATTACTTGTCCTACCCAATGCTAGCACTTATATTGCTACACGCCAAAGATATTGGCAGTAGTATTGCCCAATATCCCGTGCTCAAAGCATTTTGGATCAGCCTGATGTTTCTATCAATATTAGTTTTATTGACTAGACTTTACCAGGCTACCAATCTTGGTAAGATACCTTACATAGTTACGAAGACTCAAATATCTGGAGATATTGTAATGTTAGCATTAAAACCTCAAAAATCTTCTCGATTTATCACTCCAAGTACTGGACAATATTGCTATATTCAATCGGGTAAGATTGCTAATTCTCACCCTTATAGTGTACTCCATTACCAAGAGAATAATAGGCTACTATATTTTGCTGTCAAACAAATCGGTAAACAATCAAAAACACTCAATAATCTCAAACTAGGATCTACTCTCTACTTGGATGGACCCTATGGTAGCTATCTATATGGATTAAATAAATCCTTGCCTGTACTGGCAATCATCGGATCTGTTGGTATAGCTCCGTTGTTTGACTACCTTCTAATTAACCCTGTTTCTAGCTATCTAATTTATTGCGGGATGCGTCAAGAAGATTTGATCTTTGCTTCCAAATTAAAAACCAAACTAGGTGATCACTACAACCAAATTATTTCTGATGGTATTGGGCCTGACAAGATTACTCCTGAAAAAATTACTGCATTTCTTGATCAGCAAAGCCTGAATGTCAAGGGGGTTCAATTTTTGATCTGTGGTAGTCCAGGGTTTAATCGAGGAATCAAACAAATGATTTTTGAACTTGGCGTGAGTGACTCCCAAATTCGAGTCGAAGACTTTGGTCTATAAATTATCAAACAAGCTAACTTTTGGGTGCTTAGTATGATATTCAGAGTCAACCATTAAGTAATCGATTGTAAAATTATCTATAAATTTTTGTCTCTGAATATCCGAAGCTACAGCTATACTCGTAGCCATAATATCTGCTTCCAGGGCAGTCTTAGCAACGACTAGACTAGCGATCATCCTTTGTCCATCTGAATATATCAAGTGGGTATGATTCTGTCCTGCTTGATCAGTCCAGCGCCTTTTGACAGGAGATGAATAGGCTAATGCCTGGCTATTCAATAGGATTTTTCCCAAATATTGGCCAGGCTTCCATGGATCCTCTAAGGCAATCCCAACCCCAGAACTATCAATATCACCTGCCCTAAGATCACCCCCTCCATTAATCAGATATTTCTTAATCCCATAATCTTGTTCAAAGCTTCTAGCAAGCTTGTCTACCAAGTAGCCCTTACCTATGCCCCCCAAGTCTAGCTGCCGATCTCCCGCCAGTATCACCCTATTCTGATCAAAACTAATTATCTGATCCAATCTAGACTGGAAGTCAGTTGTGGCAATTATTGGTTTACCATAACCATGCTCAGTTAATTGATGAGCCTGACTAATATCAAATACCCCTGCCGTTAATTGATAATAATGTAGACCAATATCCAACAGATCTTTAAATTCGTCATTTACTTCAGCCTGCCTATTTTTATTGAGCTGGCTTAGTAATGAGTCTGACTTGAAGCGAGAGTAATCGGCCTCAAACTGATTTATAGTAGAAAAAAGTTGTTCTTTGAATACTTCTTGATTATTTATCTGTTCAAAGAACTCAAAATACCAAACCGTACCCAAGGCCTGATACTCAAAACCAAATATAGCTTCCAACTAATTCTGTTCTGCTTGATTAGCGATATTATCTAATGCTAAGTTGAAAGCATTAGTGGTCAGACTTGCTCCTGCTACCCTACTGAGATTGATCTGGTTTAAGCTCTTACCGACAACCTGCCCCCTAATCTCTGAATCAAATAGACTTAAAAATGCTCCAGAATCCGGATTTGACTCTTGATACCCAAAGTCCATTGCGGTTACAACCTGATCAACAAGTGTTACCCCTACATCTATTGAATCTGTTCTACCACCAGGGGCAAGGTATGTCTGGTTGGCCTGATATGTACCATCTTGATAGCTACTACCACTCGACTGGTTAGTATTTGAGCTTGTCCCCTGATATTGAGTGGTGGGTCTATCTGTATCTGACAAATCTGTGTCATCAGAAGTGCTCATCGTAAGCTCTTGTTGAGTACTATTATTATCTTGATCGCCAACAAGACTGATATAAACTATCACAAACAATCCTACACTCACTCCTGCTATTGCCAAAATCTTTATCAAACGGTTATTCATAGTAGACTCCTAATTCTTAAACTAAAATTTAATAAACCACAAGCTTAATTGTATTCTATTGTCCCCTATATTTGCAAGAGTTATATCGGTATATCGACTGTAGCTAGAAAGCTACAAAATCTCCCCCTGTAAAAAACTAACCGAGACTTCCTCCATCACGCTTGATATGGTCCCAGCCACCTATATCTTGCTCGAGTTGAATAATCTTACGATAATTGAATATACACTTTAACAAAGCCGAATATTCCACCAATCCAACTACCAAGAAGAATATGTACCCCAATGGGGCATAAGCTACCAATCTAAATCTTGCCGCAAGACTTAAACGATCTTCAGTCATAGTGATAAGTAAAACAAAGATCATATAAAAAATAATGATAAATCTAAATGTTCCATAACTACCCATGCGTATAGAAATAGTTAACCAAAAAATAATAATGAAAGGATCAAGTAATGAAATCAATTCTTGAATTAATGACCAGGGAAGATAAAAAAATGTCAAACTTCGACTATATTTATGATCCTTATTGAGGAATAACTTACGATTTTTGACAAAAGTCTGAAACCTCCCATACTTCCAGCGATATCTCTGCTTGAGTAAAGCTCTAAAACTACCTGCCCCTTCAGTATAGGTGATAGAATCTCCAGCAAAGATGATGCGGTTGTCTTTGTTGCCAAGGCTCACAAGCTTTAGTGTCAAATCAATATCTTCAGTCACCGTATCCGTATCAAAAAAACCAACCTTTTTTAATGCTGTGTAACGAAAGAAACTCATGCCTCCAATGATATACTCCATATTAAAGGTAGTAAGTGCCCTCTTGAAACGAAAAGATGAACTAAATTCTAGGAGTTGAATTGCTCCGACTATGCTATTTAAATTGTGAGTGATCCGAACATTGGTAGCGGCTGCTACTACTCTGGGGTTATCAAAATGCCTTACTGCAATTGAAATCGTATCTGGTTGAACTACAGAGTCAGCATCCAAGACCATCACTAGGGCAGAACGAACTTTGGCCAGAGCAAGATTGAGCGAATCAGCCTTGCCAGAATTTTTTTTGCTAATCAATTGCAAATTGCTAAATCCATGTAATGCCTTAAAATTCTTGACCAATACGGCAGTCTGGTCCGAAGAACCGTCGTCAATCACTATGACTTTAATCCTTTTGTACTCACTTGCAAATACAGACTCCAAACAACGGATTATTACACTATCTTCATTGTGGGCAGGTATTAATACTGTAACCTGATAGCTCTTGGGTTGAAAATTTATAATACTACTAAATCTACGACGCTTAATGATTCGCTTGATCTCATAGATATCACTACCCACAAAAAATAATGTAACTCTAAGCAGAGTAATTACACCCAAGATTGAAAGAAACCCAAAAATAATATCGGTCATTCTACTAAATTAACTGGCTGAAACTTTGACACCAATCTCTCGCTGTCGAACAATCCGTAACAGGTGAGCAAGGACAACTGTGCCTGACCTTGATAATAAAATATTGATGTATCATTTGGCTTCAAAACTTCAAAACCCTTGAATGTATAGGCAATTTTCTTACCTGACTGGTCGGTTAGGATCAATATATCTCCATTGATAAGATCCTTGAGGTTACCAAAAATGTTTTCGAGGTTATGACCATAGATCAATGTATTGCCTTGATCAAAATTTGGTAACTGAGTTTGTAAAGCATAGTGGGCACTATCATTACTAAGAGTCCAGGTGCTATTAGAAGAATCGTACTCTCCATCCAATACATTCAGTTCTATATCAAGTCTCTCAATTTCAATCTTGACAGGAGGCGCGGGAACATAGCTACTATCTTCTTTAGCTTCTTGGCTAATAACTGCTAGCTGTTCTTGATTCTGTTCGGATACTGTATGTTCTTGGTATTTAGCATAAATTTCATTACCAAAAAATAAAGCAATTACAACCAAATAAACTAATCCAATCTTTAGGCTAAATATTAGCCTATTCATCAATACAGCCTATTGATATTTTTTAGCTAAATAAGTAATCAGATTGCTGGTCAAAATAACCAACCCACAACCCATAGCCACTAATATAGCAAGATGCAAAGCAATCTCGCCACCAGTGCTAGGTAAGGTAGTAATTGCACCTAGTCCATCACCTGATGTCGCACCGAGAACTGAACCAGCTCCCCCTACTGTTGTTGCTACACCCAAAACTGTTTTATTATCCACGTTTGACATTAATCGATCTCCTTCTTATCTTATTGATTACTAAATTGATTTTATTTATGCTCTAATTATCTATTATAACTTAGATAAAGTCAATACCTCCGAAAACGTAAAGCACCTCCAGAAATACAACTAGGTATAGAGATTTGACAACTCTATTCTAGAGGTCTCGGGATCTCTCGTTTGACCTATGTGATCGAATTGAATAGATATACCTTATTATCTTAGTTAACAAGCCTATTGATCAGCTGGCTCAAACTCATATTGACCACCGCTGACATCAACTATATCCTCATCTCCAATACTATCCTCACTGAGAACCCTCAATGTAGCCCTGAATAAGCCTATCAATATCTTCTTAGCACCTATTAACTCTTGTTCGTCATACCCTAGCACATCTCGATAGATATCCAATACACTAGCCAAATCAAGTACATAGTAATAATCATCGTGTTTTTGCATTAGGTCACGATCGGCACACAAGCTAGAGTCATCAATGATTAGACCCTTTTTTGACATATGTTGACCTGTCCTAGTAATCAGCGAAACCCCCTGCCTTGAACCTTCTGTACTACTAGTAAAGTTCTTAACTGTCCAGCTGGGGTCGTATACACTAAGATCAAATAATGACTTTGGATCTATCTGGGAATTATTGTCTTCAAAATATTTTGTTAATATCTTTTCTAATTTAGCCAGAAAACCACAGCCCATCCACCGTTCTTGACCTGAATCATCGTTATGCAAACCAACTTCGATGCCATTGCCTGATAATGGTCTCTGAAAATTATTGATAAAACTATCAATAATCTCCCGAGGTTTCTTGTTTTGATTAGGATTAACTCCCTTTACCATATAATCGGTCAATGCAAATCCAGCTAGTCCTCCAGGCACCCCTAACAATATTTTTTCAAGTTGCCGATCAGTCGGCCTATCATCTACACAGCCAATTAACTGCTCTCTTTTAGGATCTTTCTCTACAACACAAGCTAGACGACTCTCTGGCGTTTCTTCTACACCTGGATTATGGGCTTCTATTGGTTGACTTTCAGATTGTGGCATCTTATCTTTTATCCTCGTTTATTTATTGACTATAAATTTGACACGCTGATAATACTAACAAATTATCCTGTTAGAAATCAATAGAATAATTTATCAAAGTATAGCCGCCCAAACCGGACTGGTGTCTTTATGAATCCACTTCAGGACGTTTTCTTCTATGCTCGCTGATTGATACAAGTAGCCTATTTACAATAACACTAGTATATCCCATAATATTATCATAACCTATCTGAATCTTGATATATCCTTGACCTGTTTCTATACCCAATATCACACTGCTAGTATCCGTTAATACTACATCGTCTAGAATATTTCGTTTTCTGGTACCTTCAGGCATGTCTTTTGCAAATTGAGAGACACCCTTTAACTTACCAACTTTCATTAGATCTCTCAAATAATTTTCAATACCTTCTCTGGAAATCTCAATACTGTCCTGGTTAAAAAATAGAGTCAAATCAGCAATGCTACCTGTATCAACATCTACTCTGATAGAGGTTACTGGTGGAATTACTAGCTTGGCAACCCTACGATCCAGAAGTCTTAATTCCTCAGTTGCCCCAGAGCCAGATACTATCATATTGCCTTTAATTGCTTCCGGATCATTACTATTTGTCCTAGCATGAGTTGTATTAATAGTTGCAAAATTTGGCGTGATATTTACTTCTTCCAGATAATCCAATAGCCCCGCCAAAATTGGCAGTGTAGCATTTGTAGTACATGAACTTACTGCAATAACCCTCTTTTGAAAGATATTGGCAATATTTTCAGGCGTATCATTGTAACCACAAACAATAGTTAGACCCCGTCTATTTGGATCAGAACCAAATGGACCAGTCAAGATGGCTACCCTTCCATCGTGATCTAGAAAATCTCCATATCCTTGCTGAGCTGAATCTGGATATTTAAATTCCCCTGTTGCATCTAAGATTGTATTTACGTCTGCTGGCCAGAGAGTATCGGGTCCCCTAGAAACAAGCTTGTTTACAGGTCGACCTCCAAACAGTAAGTTGCCTTCATTATCCAGCTTTAAACCTAGGCCTAGATCTGGATATTTTGGATGTCTATCCCAACCTTCTTCTGATGTAGCAGAACCACTTGGCCAGAGATTGGATTCTCGAGTACTAAGAGCAGCTAATGTACCGGGATGACCTGAGTTATCTTGGCAAAATACTGCAATAGCAGCCCTACCAATATCACCCCTTGAACCTCTAATTCCTACCTTATTACCCCCTGAACTCTCTTTACTCATCAATCCTCCCCTCTTTTATTACCACCTTAGTTGTACCAAACTATCCGAATCCCCGCAACCAAAAATCCCATTTCGAGGTTAGACCTCGCAAATTTATATCTGTTGAGAGGTACTAATTCGAGGTTAGACCTTGCAAAAATTCTTATGTCTTTGTAATGTAGGTATTGATGAATAATCAAGAAAATAGCTTTTGGTTTAAAAGGAAAAGATATGGTTATGGCTGGGTACCAGCCACCAAGCAAGGCTGGATCATTATAATCAGCTATATTAGCATTGTGATACTTGGCGGAATATCTATCGAAGATCAATCCGACAACCAACTTACTGCTGAGGTTCTCACCTACTTATTGCTAGTTTTTCTTGCTACAATTCTTGTAATAGCTATCTCTTACAAGAAAGGACCCAGACCAAAATGGCGTTGGGGCAAAGCAAGTACAGATAACAGTAGCCAAGACTGGTAACCCACTATGAATAACACTAGCCAGCCAAAATTTGCTATCTATGATTTGATCCTTGTTAGCTTTGCTGTCTTATTTCTAATCTCTAATCTATCTGCTACCAAGCTAGTATCATTTGGTCCAATTATTACCGATGGAGGAGCAATCCTATTCCCTCTTACCTATATTTTGGGGGATGTCTTGACTGAAGTTTATGGGTATAAATATGCAAAAAAAGCAATTTGGGTAGGTTTCGGAGTAATGCTACTAGGCGTAGCGGCCTTTACAATAGTCAGATACTTGCCAGCAGCTCCTGAATATACTGATCAAGAAGCATTTGAGACTATCTTGGGCTTTTTCCCTAGGATTGTCCTAGCTAGCCTTTTAGCCTTCCTTGCAGGATCTTTGCTCAATTCAATCAGTCTAATAAAAATTAGATCGGCCACACATGGCAAGGCTCTCTGGGCAAGACTGATTGGCTCTACTATGGTCGGTGAATTCTTCGATACTCTAATCTTTGGCGTGGTTGCTTTCGCTGGAATTCTCAGTAATTACGACCTATTCAAGTTCATCCTGATTGGCTGGGTCTTCAAAACAGGCACAGAAATCGTACTACTGCCGATAACATACAGAGTAATCGATTGGGTAAAAAAGATTGAAAAATTAGAAAACTAATAGAGTTACCTTCTAGAACTCCCTCCATAATATTGCTCCAACCACTCTCGACGATAAGATTCAAAATCTCCTTGCTCAATTGACTCCCTAATTGCATCAACCAATCCAATGATAAAAGTCTCATTATGGATCGAGAGCAAAGTAGCGGCTAACCTCTCTTTGGCTTTGAGTAGGTGATGAAGATAAGCTCGAGTATAATTTTGACAAGTATAGCATTTACATCCAGAATCTAAACTCGAAAAATCCTCCCGATATCTCGCCCTGGCTAGATTGACCCTACCCGTGGGAAGATAAACTGCCCCATTACGAGCAACCCTAGTCGGAGATACGCAATCAAAAGTATCTACTCCCTGAGCAATCGCTTCAAATATATCATCAGGTTCACTAATACCAAGTAAATGTTTGGGCTTATCAGCTGGCAACTCCTCATTGACCCAACTAATGATCTCACCTAGCTGGGACTTCTCGATTGCTCCACCTATGCCATATCCGTCAAATTCCATTGCCCCCAAGAATTTTGCAGTCTCGACTCTTAGATTTTGATAATTAGCACCCTGCAAAACTGCAAAAAGTGCCTGGTAATCCCTAGACTGATCCAGCTTTTGCAAATACCTAAAGTGATCTAGGCAACGAATCGCCCATTGGTGAGTTCTATCTAGAGCTTTGACTTGATACTGATAAGAATCAGCTAGTGAGGTCAGCTCATCAAATGCAAAGCAAATATCAGCTCCGATCGCCCACTGAATTTCCATCGACCTTTCGGGTGTAAATCGATGCAAGCTACCATCAATGACTGACCGAAAATCTACCCCCTCATCATCCACTCTTGCCCTTCTAGTACTCTTGGGCGCATTACTAGCACTAGTCTGATCCATTGATATCACCTTCTTATATCCACTACCCAAAGAAAGCACCTGGAAGCCTCCGGAATCAGTAAAAGTTGGCCTGCTCCAATTCATAAATTTGCCTAGTCCACCAGCCTTGATCAAAACATCTTCACCTGGCTGAAGATAGAGATGGTAAGCATTAGCTAGTAAGGCTTGAGCCCCAGCGGCCTCGATCTGTTCTGGAGCTAGAGCCTTGATCGTTGCCTTGGTAGCTACAGGGATGAAGGCGGGAGTCTTGATCTGACCATGGGGGGTAGAGATTATGCCAGTACGAGCAAATCTGGGGTCACCCAATGAGCTCATTATTTGAAATCCAAACTTTTTTTGCATTTAATTATCCTAACATACTGACTAGCAAAACCGCTCTACTTTGCTCCCCAAAAATCCCATTTCGAGGTTAGACCTCGCAAATTTATATCTGTTGAGAGGTACTAATTCGAGGTTAGACCTCGTGGCAACTCGTGGCAAAATTCATCGGAGTATGACGGAGAAGGCTTAGCCAATTTTGGACAATGGTACTCCGATCAAGCTAGGTGATCGATGCTTGATAAATGCCCTGAATAGTATCAGCCAACTTTTGATTGAATTGCTGATCAGATTGATCTACTGACAAACCTTCAGCTAGGGCTCGGCTAAAGCTAGCGATTAGACCTTGATTTCTAGCAAGTCGCTGATTGGCAATCCCCCGATCATATCCTCCAGATAGTGCTACCACTCGTACAACATTTGGAAGACCCATCAGATCTTGATAGATATTGTCTTGTTCGGGTATAGTGAGCTTGAGCATTACCAGCTGGTCGGGTGTGAGGTTAGCTAATTCTTCCTGCAGTAAGCCATGCAAAAGCGATTCTATCTCTCCTTTGCCATCTGCATTGATATCCACCTCTGGCTCGACAATCGGTACTAGGCCAGTAGCACTGATTGCTCGTGCCAATTCAAACTGTTGCTCGACTACTTTTTTAATGCCAATGCGATTGTTCTGCTTGATCACTGAGCGCATCTTGGTGCCAAAGATATTCTTAACTTTTGCTTCAGCCAAGATTTCCTCTAGATTGGTAATTGGTTTCATCAACTGAACACCATCCTTAGTATCAGCAAGCCCTAGATCAATTTTGAGAAATGGAACAATTTGCTTCTTATTCCACAAATAATCAGCAGTATCAAGACCCTCGATCTGACTTCTCATTGTCTGCTGGAAAAGAATTGCTCCCAAGATATATTCACTAGAAAAAGCTGGGCTAGTGATGATCCTAGTACGCATCTGGTGGACGAGGTCATACATCTCTACTGCATTATTGTAACTATCCTCCGTGACACCATATGACAAGAGAGCCTTTGGGGTAGAGCCACCGCTCTGGTCTAATGCAGCTATAAAGCCTTGATTATTTTTGATTTGGTTGAGTTGTGTTTTGTTCATGGTTCTAATTATATCATGCTACAATAACCAGATGGAAAACATTACTCCTGATGAAAGTAAAATATTGCTCAATGAAGCACTTAAACAGTTTAATAAAGATCTATGGGAAAATCCAAATTCGAGACAACTTCTAGCCATCATTAGCGATCTCAATACCCTCAATCTAGATCAAGATACTCCACATCCCGACTTCGAACCAATGATTGACTTATCAAACTACCCGATAACAACGATATATATCCAATTTGGGACTACTATACTACATCAAGATGGTACTATTTATCAGTCCATAGATGAATTCCCTATTGCCAACTTTGATGATCAACCTCAACAAGAAAATATAGAAGAAGCAACAATAATAGCAAAAAAACCAAATTGGCATCCTGTATTCTTACCTGAAACTATCCAAATAAATCCAACTAAAGAGCTGGCGGAAATAGCAGCCGAGCACAAACTAGACCCTAATGCTCTACTTGAACCTATAATCAACGCGATTCATCAATATTATTGGCAATCCTTTCTGTATTCTGTATTTAATACTGATGATGGAATTCTTGACCCCTTGACAGAAAAAACTAATCACTAAGATGGGTATCATAATAATCCTCGACAATATCCGTAGTTGTCACAATGTCGGAGCAATCTTGCGGACTGCTGATGGCGCTGGAGTCAGTCAGATAGTCTGTACGGGATTTACTCCCTACCCAGAAATAGTCGGTGACACTCGTGATCCCAGAATAATTGCTAAGAATTCCTATCAGATATCCAAGACTGCCCTTGGCGCAGAAAAGACAATAAATATAAGGTATGATATAGATATAATTACTACAATAAACCGCTTAAGGTCAGAGGGTAATACCATCCTGTCATTAGAAGAGACCGCAGGCTCTATCGACCTTTATGCTAACCTCTCCGAACTAAAGTCTTATCCAAAAATTGCCCTAGTGGTGGGCAATGAAGTGACAGGTGTTCAACAATCTGTACTCAATAAATCCGATCAGATCATCTGCCTACCTCAGATGGGAGCCAAAAACTCCCTCAATGTTTCAGTGGCTACTGGAATTGCCCTATATAGCTTGCGGTTCTGACATTGCCACAAGAGTTGCACGGAATTATTCTTTGCTAAATTTTGATCAAAAGTCATCAGAGTCTTCAGCCAAAACTGCCCTAGTCTCAGATATGAGATCTTCCTTGATAGTTTGTCCGAGATCACGCAAATGAACATGGATATCTACCAATCCTGGTAAACCCAATTTATCCTGACTCATCACCCTAATCATGCACTACTTTAGTAGGCTTTCTTACTCGACGCTATCAAACCGCCCATGCTTGCTATCAATAGATTTTAGCGCTAATCTATATACAATAAATTATTATTTTTACTAAATATTATTAACGCTCAAACCAATGCTTACCCTGACATATAGCACTGCCCATATGGGTTTGAATAGTAGAATTATTGACATAGAAACCCATGTCTCGAGTAGGGGTCTGCCCAATATCATTGTAGTTGGACTCGGAGATAAGGCAATCGAAGAAGCCAGAGAAAGGATCAGCGCTGCAATTCGCAATTCTGGACTCCAGATTCCTCAGAGCCGTATCACGATCAACCTAGCTCCAGCTGATCTACCCAAGACTGGTTCAAGCTTTGATTTAGCACTAGCTATTGGGATCTTGTCCTGTAGTCAACAAATTACTCCACCCAACAATAAATCTCTATTCATAGGTGAATTATCCCTGAATGGCAATCTCAGACCGACCAATTCAGTAGTAGCTAGTACTCATCTAGCTATGGAGCAAAAGTTTGATGCCATATATCTACCTGCCCAAAATGCTGAGCAAGCCTCCATCATTAACCAGATCAAAATCTATCCGATCACAAGTCTAATCCAGCTCGCTAATCATCTTAATGGTACAGTGCCAATCAAGCCAATCAGACCCAAGCCACTGAGACTGACAAGAGTAGTTCCAAATCCTGACTTTGCCGAAATCTATGGCCAAAAGGCGGGCAAAAGAGCAATGATAGTCGCAATTGCTGGAGGTCACAACATTTTGCTTAATGGCACACCAGGTGCTGGCAAGACAATGCTGGCCAAAGCAGCTAGAGGCATCCTGCCACCAATGAATAAATCTGAAATGATGGAAGTCAACAAGATTCATTCTCTGACTCGTGAGCTAAATGACCTAATTAGTGAGAGACCTTTTCGCTCCCCCCACCACACCGCTAGCAATATCTCGCTAATCGGCGGGGGCAAGATACCAAAGCCTGGTGAAGTCAGTCTCGCCCACAATGGTATCCTTTTCTTAGATGAGTTACCAGAATTCCCCAAAACTGCTCTCGAGGTACTTCGTCAGCCACTGGAAGATGGGTATGTAAGCATCGCTAGAGCTCAAGCAAGCCTGAGCTTTCCGGCTGACTTTATCCTGATCGCTACCCAAAACCCTTGTCCTTGTGGCTACTATGGAGATAACCTCAAGGAGTGTATTTGTAACCTTCATCAAATCCAGAGATATCAAAAGAAGATCTCTGGCCCACTATTGGACAGGATTGATTTATTAGTCAATATTGAGAGAGTACCCCTAGACCAAATGCAAAATCAAACCAATCTAGAGACCTCCGAAAAACTCAGATCCCAAGTAATCACAGCCCGCAAGCTCCAATCAGATCGCTACAAAGATTGTTCAATCAACCAAAATAGCCAGCTAACCAACAAGCTGATTAAGCAATTCTGTTCTCTAGATAAAACCTGCCTTGAACTAACCTATCAGGCACAATCGAGACTCAAGCTCACAGGAAGAAGCTATCAGAGGGTTCTTCGGGTAGCCCGAACAATCGCTGATTTGGATGGTGCTGAAGATATCTCCAGTGATCACCTCCTTGAAGCCCTGAGCTATCGACCAGCTTCTTAGCGAGGCCTGTGCTGATGAGATCTTCAGCTCCAGACTGCACATTCTGGGCTATAGTTATTGTCTTTTCTCATCTCATCATCTTGACTAACGTTATTATGATATAAACTTGTGAGGCCAAAACGGATGATTTTTATTCCGTATTGACAAAATGTAACAGCCGCTATGATGTCTAACAGTCCCAAACTAATAGCGGAAGGATTTGTCATCCTCCGATTGTCCGTAGGCTCCTCTTCTCGTCATCCCCCGAAACCCTCCCCTGTCTCGTCATCCTCCGATTGTCCATAGGACAATACGGGGATCCACCTCTACTGAGATTTGGATAATTAATCGATACGGGATACTGGATCTCCGATCTTGCCCATCTAGCAACCCGAAGATGACGAGGTGGAGGGCTGGATTTTGGAAGGTGACGGAGTGGAGTCAGACCCTAAACTCCACAACCCCATTGAATCTATCACTTAGCGTAATCCTGGATCAAAACCCACTGATGGATAAGTAAGCTGGCTACGGATTAGCTCATAAAATGTATCCTGATCCCATTGCTTTTTATCGGATTGTTTCTTGGTGTCTAGATACTCTGATTTTAGTTTTAAATAACCTCGCAATGCTATATTGAGAGCAGCTTGCAAATCTGCATCTGCAATATGTAGACAATCCAAGTATGGACATACAAAGATAGCCGAGTTGGCATTTTGATTGACCCAATCCTTCGCATCAAGTTCGCTAAAAATCCTATGATAATCCTTATTCTTACCAATAGCGAATTGCATTGCTTGACTATGTATAGGTGGCCTCATAAAAGCATAGATTAGCTTAAGTTTATTGATCTCCTGACCGCTCACCTGACCAAAATTACCCCCCGTATATGCTAGCAGTTTATTGTTGTCACCAGTGTCAATAGTAGCTAATTCAGAAAAATCCTCTAGTATTTCAAGCTGATACTGCTCCTTATCTTTGATGTCATATTTGTACCAACGTTTACATTTACCACAAGTCTGACTAGTGCCAGAAGCAGATACCTCGATTCCTGGCCTTCTTGTCCGTCCCTTTGCAGCTTTACCCCAGTAATGCTCCAGCTTGGCATTGTCCGCACTATTTTGCCCAAAGACAGATCCGACTTTGAGTGATTTATAGACTTTGACAATTCGATTTCCACCAGTCTCAAAGGCATTAATATTAAACTCATAGCTAATTCGTGCCTGATACTTCAAGGCCAAAGCTTCTACTCTAGCTTGATAGCTACTGGCCAATGACTTGCGCAACTCTGCTATATGGGTAGATTGACTAGAAAAAGTTGCAAATCTTTGACGTTTTTTGAGCTGAGTTACCTGACCGGAGAGAGCCTGGTGTTGATTGTCACGAATAAATCCCTGATCTACAATGACAACATTACCTTCATCACCTACTTCAATAACCAACCATGCTAGACCTTTCTCCCCTACATCTACACCAACTATCCGATTGGGGATTTGTTGCTTCTCTAGCCCAAATGCACCCTTTTTGGATTCTTTGGCCAGGATATTGAAAGGAATACTTGCAAACACCCTCTCCGAACCCTGAATGTTTTCTATATGAAGTCTAGCCTGATCATCCCATCTAATCTTCTTGCGAGTTTCCGCAATGCTAAAGCCTCCCATAAATGATAATGGATTATGTTTATATTTTGGTTTCTTGATCAACCACCATAAGAATTGTTTCTGATATCTACTACCTCCTATACGGTACAGTGCAGAATTCTTTGCTGGCTTATAAGGCTTAGCAACGGGCAAACTACCTGATTTCGGTTTTGGAAATTGTTTGAGATCGTCAAAGCCACCCTTAAGCTCAGCACCCATCAATCCACCATGTTGCTCTATGTAATATTTTGTACTAGTCACTGGATCTTTTGGATCAAATACTAGCTTGATTTGTGCTCCATTGACTTCCTGAATAGCAGATCTCTCTATGTATTCTCTCTTTGAGACCAAACTCAACAACCCCTTGAGCTCAGCTAGCAACATTGTCTGCAAGAAGGTATTTAGGCTGTGATTATTGAGCCTATAGTCCCTAAGAGCTAGGTATATGTCTTGCAGTTTATTAATAGGCTCTACATTGTCTACCTCAAACTGATCAACCTTACTAATCAATATACTAGATAATATCTTGATCAATTCAATATAGTCTATTGTAGAATCTAGTTGTCTAATGACCGTTACTGGATTCCTAATCTCCTCTAGGGTCTCTTCTAATATCTCAATTATTGGGAACCTGCTAGCTGGGGTATCTTGATAGCTGATCAATTCCCTCTTTTGCCTAGCAAAAGGTGAATTGTAAAACACCTTATCTTCGATATTGAGGGTTTCCATATTAAGTCTCAGCTCAACAAGCGCCAATATCTTGAGAGATTTGTGTGATCTCAGCGATACTGCCCATTTCCTTAGCCTCTCCAAATCTTTTGCTTGCAAATAAGCATCTGATTGGTATTTGATAATAGGACTAATAGCACTAAGAAGCTTGGTGAATTGACTGATCAAACCTTGATAATTATCTTTATAATTTACGACTTTGATAAACTTCTCTCGCGCTGACTCTCCAAGCAAGTTTGGTATCCTAGGAAGTTGCTTGGTGAGATCTCTAAAATCAGTCTTGAAATCCAAACCCAACCCTGAGTTGGCCTGTAAATGGGCATTTAGGTCTCTCCTAATCCTAGGTAGTAACAATTGAGCACCTTCTGTCAATAATGGATCAAGGTACTGATCTGCGTGATAGGTATCTAGCAAAGACTGATAGATATTGATCAGATCATTAATACCTATCCCCAAATCAGGGTCTTGATCAACCAACTTATCTTGATACTTCGTCAGGTTATCTAGGTGTTTGCTGGCTACAGTGACTATCTCCTCTTCTTGCCTCAGCTTATTACTATAAAATGAACTCATCTTACTAGCGAAATCAACCCGATAGTCACCCCAACTATTAGCTAGCTTGGGCTGGCCAATATTTTTGGCCAACTCAGCTAGTCTTAGCAATCTAGCTCGCACTATTTCCCTTTCCCGATCTGTGTATTTGAGATACACACTCATGTCATCCAGGTACTGATTGATCACTTCAGCCCCTTGAGAAGCCAGATCATTAAAGACTTGATTGAGGAAATTACTGAAACCACTTGCACTATTGGCTAACCCGATCAACTCCTCGATATCTTTTGCATTTAGACGATCTGTCTTGTCTACCAAGTCCAAGTGTAACCTCCGAATAATCTGTTCAAACAGCTCAGTCTTACTATCCGCCTCCAGTTCTTCCCAGCTAGGCAAAATCAAAAATGAGATGGATTTTCTGGGACTAACGGGTAGTTGTGGGTCTTTGATGCCAAATAATTCTAGCTTGAATAAGGTCTTTTGATTATCCCCAGTAATCTTATTGATTTGCTTGGCAAACTGATGAGCTATCTCTAGCAATCTGTCTGAAGGTCTCTCTTGAGCAGAAATTGTAGCATAACGCTTGAGAAAAATCTCTACCAATTCTGTCTCAGATCTAGCATTTAATCTACTAGAGGTCAGTATATTTTGCTCCCAACCAGTATAGTTGAGCTCTTGTTTTAGTGCTGGATCTGGAATCTGATTAAATAAGCTTTCTAGATAAGAATCATTATCTAGAATTATTTCTCCAAGCTTACCCAGTCTAGCTGTCGAGTACATAAAAACTCCGCCCATCGCCAAAGTCTCCAGCCAAAACTCTAAGATTGAAGACCTCTGAGCTAAATCAATATAATCACTTAATTGCAACCTACCATAAAGTCCTCGGTAGTCACTAGCTATATTCTTAGTCAATGCTGGTATGTCATCGCCATAGAGTGGAAACTTGATTGTCCGAATTGCGGTACCATTTTCTGCCCAGGACAATCTAGAATCATGCAAGCGATACCCTGTCAATAATCTTTGTGATTTGTTGCGTTTTTTCATCTTAATTGATACTTAATCTATATGTTATATCTGTAAATCGCGAGATAGTTGGAAAGGCAAGGTAGCGAATCAAACGCTACGGAACCAACTTTAATTAAAACACTGGGGAGGTGACTAATCTTTTTCCCCATATTTTTCGGGGCTCTCCGCTGCCGCCTCGGCCTTTTTCCCCATATTTTTCGGGGTGCTTCAGTCCGCTAGGGGCCTTTTTCCCCATATTTTTCGGGGGGCTAAATTACTTGCAGTAGCCTTTTTCCCCATATTTTTCGGGGCAACAAAAGGATTGGCAGTGCCTTTTTCCCCATATTTTTCGGGGGACATTGCTGTCCCCTCCTGCCTTTTTCCCCATATTTTTCGGGGGCCATGGGGCAGGTTAGTGCCTTTTTCCCCATATTTTTCGGGGTAGACGCTTACTGGGCGAAGCCTTTTTCCCCATATTTTTCGGGGAGGTCAGTAATAACTTCTTGCCTTTTTCCCCATATTTTTCGGGGACAGCACGCACGCGTATGTGCCTTTTTCCCCATATTTTTCGGGGTTGTAAATGTAGCTCCTTGCCTTTTTCCCCATATTTTTCGGGGATGGTAAAATATAGTCAAGCCTTTTTCCCCATATTTTTCGGGGAGCCAGAAAACCTGGATCGCCTTTTTCCCCATATTTTTCGGGGAGATCCCGCGAATTTACAGATATAAATTTACAAAAAACTATTGTTTTTCTGTTTATATATTAGCAGTAAGTTGATAATTTTCAAGCCAAATTCACGACAATGCATTATAATGGGACAAAATAGTATGAAAATCAAATCCCCAACCAAACAAGCGCATCATAACAAATCTCCCAATAAATCTCGACGTGTACCCGTATGGATTCCTTACCCTTCAAGTATCAGCATAGACAGGCAAGCAAAATTGATTACCGAATACAACGGTGGTGATCTCGAAGCTAGCCTAGATGAGATATCTAGCATCATGATCTATGGTGAGACAAAAACTAAGATCGAGATATCTACATTAGAAAAGATTGCCCGTAAAGGAATACCCATCATTATCCATAGGCGCAACATGCATCAATCTATCATTATTACTGGCTCTGGCAGACCAGACCCTGATGACACCCTAACCAAGCAAATACTATTCCGCACAAACCAACACAAGAGAAACCATATTGCCCGATCTTTGCTCAATGCCAAATTTATTTCATCCAGATGTCTAGTATCAGAAACCATCAAACTTGATAAAGATCTAACTCTTGCAGAAATGAGACAGATTGAAGCCCAATTGGCTAGAGAATATTGGTCAAACTTCTTTGATCAATTATCACCTGATGCTAGTCTTGCTAGAAGGAATAACAACCCATACAGCAAAGCACTGGATGCCAGTAGCAAGTTTCTGACTGGAATAATACTACGCTGGGTAAGCTACCATCACCTCTCTCCTTTCCATGGTTTTCTACACGAACCAACTAGCTACCCTGCATTGATTTATGATTTAATTGAACCCTATCGACCTATATTTGAATATAAGATTCTCCAGAGTTGGCAAAATGTCATCAGTCCAGACCCCTTAAAACTTACAGGTATAGCTATTGATACCATAAAAGATAGTCTCAATGAACAAGTCTACGTACCTCTTACTCGGCAAATAGTCACTAGACAGGAGCTACTTCATGGAATAGTGCTATCACTCAAGCATTATTTGCTAGGTAATCAATCTCGTCTACTGATTCCTCTGGAGGGTAAACCCAACGGAGGAAGACCTCCCAAGGTAAATTTTAGACTCTATGGTAGGCAAGCTGGCAAGACTGACTTCTGGCAACAAGCCAGCAAGGTAGCAAAAAATTCTCCCACCTGACTAAATATTTGCTCAAGGCATCGACTCTGACCCCTATCAAGATATCACTTTCTTAAAGTAGCTGTTGCTTAGATTTGCGGGATAACCCTTTGCCCTGCTAGTCCTTTGTCTCGTCATCCTCCGATTGTCCATAGGACAATACGGGGGATCCACCCCTACTGATATTTGATAATAATTATTTTTGTTTTGGTTTTTTAATAACACAAAATTTCAGTCAAGTACTGAAGATGACAGGAAGGTATAAACCCCTCAATAAGCTCCCCCTACAAGGTAAAGAATTCGATTGCCTGGCCACCCAGATCAGTCTTCTCTAGAACGAAGTAGATAGCCAGATAAATCACCCCTACTATCATCACCATCATCAATGACCGTTTAATCTCACGCGTAACATAGTGCAATCTCTGATCAATGTAGACCTTATCATGCTCTGCCTTGGCTGATAGTTTAATCTTCCCTGATCCCTGAACAGGTTTGACTCCATCTGTAGACCTACCCTTGGCTATACTCGGCTGAATAGCTTGATCAGAATCCTTGGCAATAACCTTAGGTTTATTACTAAGCTTTTGCTTCTTCTTGATGTGAGATTTTGGCATAGCTACATCATAACACAAATCCATATGCTATGATTAATAGTACATGGAAAGAATTGTTCTAGGTATAGCACTTGTGAGCTTATTGCTATCAGTATTTGCAATCAAAAAATTACTTGATCTCAGAGCTATTTATAATAAGATCTTTACTCTTAATCAGTCAGGTGATCAGACGACAAGCCTCAAGGATCAGCTAGAGCAGTACAGTAGTGAAGTCAACCAGTGCCTAGACCAACTCGACCAATTGGCTAGCTATACTGCCAAACTCCACAAACAACTCCAGACTAGCTCTCAAAAGATAGGCCTAATTCGCTTCAACCCTTTCCAAGATACTGGTGGCGATCAAAGCTTTTGCTTGACTATTCTCGATGCCAAAGACACTGGATACTGTATATCTAGCATCCATACTAGATCAGGTACTAGGGTGTATTGCAAAGAAATCCAAAAAGGCAAGAGTCTCCATCATCTTTCAGAAGAAGAACAAGCTTCTATTGCCAAAGCAATCAGTGTAAAATATTAGCTGTATGTTATTTAGAAAAAAGCTCCAAAACCATAAAGTATCCCAGCAAACAGCTGTCTTATTTGAGACAGTCCTTGGTGACAATCTCGAAAGTGAGGGAAATCTATATAGTGATACTGATATAGTGATCAATTCCAAATTTCGAGGTCAGATCAAAACGACTGGCAAACTAACTGTGGAACAAAATGCAGAAGTAGACGGCGAGATCCAGGCTCAGGATTTGATCGTAGTTGGCAAACTCAGTGGCAAAGCGACAATCAATGGTCAATCTATCCTACTTAGTACAGCTATCACCAATGCTAATATCCGTACTGGCACATTAAGGGTCGAAACTGGTGCAATATTAATCGGCAAAATCTCTACTGCCGTGGTAGGTAAATAAAATGTATGCCTTCTTGCTCGATACTACCGCAAAACTTGGCAACAAGAAAGATCTGCTCAAAAAAATCCGCCAATCAGCCGCCAAACAATCTGTATTCGGAGCCAATTTTGCCTTGTCAGATGAAAATCGGGCAGGTCAAGAAATCTCCTCTTTTGTTAAGCAGGTCAAGAAAGATTATCAGACTATTATAGTAGTAGGTGATGACTGGACACTTGAGAGTGTGATCAACGAAGTCCATAGCCAGCAAGCAGATATTACCCTAGGATTTATACCCATCGATAAGAACTCCCATTATGCTGAGCTGCTCAATATCAAAGGCTGGAAGCAAGCAGTCCAAATACTACCTCAACGTAGGACAGTTGGTCTGAACCTTTGTTCAATCAATAATGAACTTTTTATTGACCAAGCAAAGCTCAGAATTATCAATACTTCTACTGACCTGCTTCCTCATCTAAAATTTCAATTTGACGACAAGCTAACTGTCAAAGCTAGCACCGTCTGGGGTATCCGAGTAATCAACAACAACCTTTGGCGAACCGAAACCTTAGACCAGTACCAAAGAAACCTTCTGGTTGAAGGCTATGGAGGTGACCAGTCTGGCAAAATAATGGGCACAAAATTACTAAAAAGACTCAACAAACCCCTGCAACCCCAGCTCAGTGACCAGCTAATCAATATCCATGCTGATAAATTAGAGATCACTATTCGCAATGGACACTTCCACTATCAAGGTCAAGAACTCAGCGTCAACAAATTGACTATTGGCGAGAGCTACCCAAGGCTCAACTTCATTGTGCCAAAAAAAACCCTGTCTAGATAAGATTAATTACAGTCTAGGCTATAGTTAATCTTGATCAAAAGGCTCCACAAAGTCATATTTATTTAAAATACACAAATCAAACCATAAAATCTTGCAAGCCTATCCCTACAAAGAGCCAAATAACCCCCTTCGTGCTTTTCAAGGAGTCCCCTTGAAAAGCACTATCCCAACAGATCAAAAAGCCCAAGGAGTCCCCTTGAAATGGCCAAAATTGACCTTGTTTTGAGACTATGAAATTCTCAAAATTTTCTATCAGTCTAAAAAGTTAATTTTGTCATCACCTGACTAGGGTAAATCAAAGCCAAATCTCCATCACCCAATTCCTCAATGTCAGACCATTCTCCAAGCTGGTTTTTTATATCCTCAACACCGCAATCACTGAGTGGTCCCCTGATTAACTCCTTGCCAACAATGATTGATGTTTTCTTGTCCCGATCTTCTATCTTATCAAATACTCCTTTGTCAAAAAATAAATTGACCTTGTATAGCTTATTGTCCCGACAATCAAGTGGGAAAATCACCTTATCTGAATCCCTACCAAAAAAATATTCTGCAGGGATGGCCGTGCTCATATCAGCATATCCATAGCTAAAATCACTACCAACAATATAATCGTATCGTCTCTCTAGGACATCAATTCCCTCCAATCTATTATTACTAACCCCAGCCAGCGACCGAATTAATCCGTAACTATTAACCAATATTACGACTGTAAATATTGCTATCAAGCTCTGCTTTGGCACTGCCTCCAAGGTAGCTATCAACATAATCAATCCCGGAAATAGCATGATCAAATATCTTGATGTTCCAGGCAAAAGAGGCTGTCCACTCGCAAAATATATAGCTACAGGAAAAACCAATGCCAATACTATCAATACCATCAGCTTCCTATTATGGCTATACAGTTTGTATCTGATATATAGCCATACCGTCATAGCAAATAAATATAATGTGAAGACATTATTGAGACGCCGTCTCCACCTGCCCATTTCCTCGGTACCTGAAAAAATATCAAGGATATTCCTAATGGTTTGCTTTATTGCAGGGCTAAGATTATTTAAGACATCCAAGCTTTGATTCAATGATCCAACCTTGAAAAAAACTATACCAAAAAATTTTCTTGCAAAAAGCTGAATAGCTAAACTCAACAAGAAGGCTATTAGTATCACGATCAAGACCTTGATCGCTGATTTTTTATTCCGTCTATCAAGGAAGAGGCTATCTAGTATTATATAGGCAGCTAGTATTGTACCCGATACATAGATCTGCATAGGATCTGAGAAAAATACCAGAGCTAAGTAGATTACAAAAGGAATCAAGGATACTAGAGACTTACCCTCATAACACCTAATCCCGAGATAGATAATACCAAGACCAGCAACAATCTCTAGGTTTCTTGAATTCGAAAATTGTATCCAAAACACCGATCCTGCTATAGTAGATATCCATAGAAACATCATATTAAAATACATCCCAGGATCAATACTAAACTTTTTTAAGATTCTATAGAGGATATAGTAGATGCCGATTATGGTTAAGATATTGATCAACAATGTAGACAAGATCAAAAATAACGTTGGATCTAGATTGAATATCTCCGCTGGCATATAAAATACAAAAATCTTGAATATATAGTTTGTAGGTGCAGTTAAGACACCCTCAGTATAGCCACTAAGCCAATGCCTAGCTAATAATTGTTGCCCTATCAAATCAAAGTTTATAGGCTGAGAAAGAAATCTAAAGATTGTCCAAATTGAAACTATTGTACAGCTTAAAAAAATTGTCACTATAGTAGACATATTTCGCCTTACAGTATGCCAAAAATTTGCTAACAATCTTGAATTCATAACCCAGGATTGTCCCATAGATCACTTCAAAGAAGTAGAAGCCTGATCAATATTTAACATCTCTACCTGATCTTGATTGCGATATTTGAGCTCAAGTTGATTATCGGCCAGAGTTTTAGCGCTAACTACCAAGCGAATTGGGTTACCGATCAGATCAGCATCGGCAAACTTCTCTCCTGCCCGAACATCCAATCGATCATCCCAAATCACCTCCAAGCCTTGACTAATCATCGACTGATATAATTCTTCTGTTCTAGTATAAACAGGGTCATCCTCACTCCTGGCTAACGAAATCAGATGATATTTGTATGGAGCTACAATTTCAGGCCAAATTATTCCCTTATCATCATGATATAGCTCAACAATTGTGGCAATTGTTCTTCCAACCCCTATCCCATAACACCCCATATAGTATGGCTTTCTGTCTCCATCCTGATCAGTATAATTAGCATTATCCATTAATGTCGAATAGTGATACCCCAACTGAAAAATATTACCAACCTCCACACCCTTCTTACCTTCAAGCTGTCCTCCGGAAACTGCAATATACCCCGACTGAGCTAGGGCGATATCTGCGACTTTATCAGCTAGAAAATCACGCTGATAATTGATACCCAGATAATCAAAGTTCTTTTTGTTTGACCCGCTGGCAGCATTAACCATCTTGGCCACAGTATCATCAATAATAACTATTAACTCTTCATCTTCTGATAAATTCTCCCTGATATCTACTGGAGAAATGAAGCCTGGATAACTACCTAGCCGCTCAATTACTTCTTGATCCGTCAATGGCTCAATATGGTTGGCATCGACCTGATGTGCTAGCTTCACTTCATTGACATCTAAATCTGCCCTAATACAAGCTAGTACGAGCTGATTCTTTCCTGTCTTGTAGGCAACATTCTTGATGTGATTAACTAAACTCAATTTATGGAATTCTACTCCGTCTGCCATTGTCTTACCCCGATTGGCCTCTACCATATTAAGCTTTTGAGGCTTGCTCTTCTGGGTAATTTTCTCTGGTTTTGAGCTACTATAATCATAGCTTTTATCAAAAACGGCTACATCCTGATGGGCTTGATAAGAACCAGTTTGGTCGACCAAATAATCACTTTCTCCAGCATCGGTATCAACGATATATTCATGACAATACTCACCCCCGATGTAGCCATTGTCGGACTCCACACGATGAGCATCAAGACCCAGCTTGGTGAATATTGCCTGATAGGCATCTGACATTGATTGATACTCATTAGCAAAATCAGCCTCAGAACTATGAAATGAATAGGCATCTTTCATAATAAATTCTCGAACTCGCAATAACCCTCCCCTAGCCCTCAGCTCATCTCTAAATTTCATTGAGAATTGGTAAAGATTTAGTGGCAAATCTCGATAGCTAATATTAAACTTCCTGATCAGGTCTACCACCATTTCTTCAGCGGTACCTCCCAAGACAAATCTTGCCCCCCTCCTATCTTCGACTTGCATCAGTTCAAAACCTGCCGCCTGATCTCGATTGGTCTCTTGCCATAGATCTAATGAATGCAGGACTGGGGTGATGATTTCTTGAGCCCCTCTCATATTCATTTCTGCCCTAATCACTTCAGTCAGTTTATGCTGAACCCTAATACCAAGTGGCAACAAATAGTACCTTCCAGCACTAGATTCCCTAATAAATCCTGCTTGGGTCAAAAGCCGATGTGAATCAACCTTATAATCCAGCCCAACCTCTTTACTTGGTTTGGCGAATAACTTTGAAAATCTCATAGTCTTATCATATAGGACTCTCAAAACAAGGTCAATTTTGACCATTTCAAGGGGACTCCTTGGGCTTTTTGATCTGTTGGGATAGTGCTTTTCAAGGGGACTCCTTGAAAAGCACGAAGGGGGTTATTTGGCTCTTTGTAGGGATAGGCTTGCAAGATTTTATGGTTTGATTTGTGTATTTTAAATAAATATGATAAGTTAGTAACGAATAAATGATTAAGAATTTCAAGTTTGAATAACAAAGCGTCACAACCTAGGCGCGACTATGTGCGGATCAATCATCAGATACGCGCTGAAGAAGTGCGTGTTTTGTCTGAAGATAAAGAAATGCTAGGCCTGATGACACTGTCAGATGCCCTTGCCAAGGCTCAAGCAGCTGAGCTAGACTTAGTCGAAATATCACCTGATGCCAAGCCTCCAGTAGTCAGGATAGTGGATTGGGGTAAGTATCGCTATGAAAAAGAAAAACAAGCCAAGCAAAATCAGAAAAATCAAAAGCAACAAGAGCTCAAACAAATTCGCCTAAGTCTAAAGATTAGCCCCCATGATTTGGAAATCAAAACTGATCAAGCGAAAAAATTTCTTACCAAGGGCCATAAGGTCAAACTAACTGTCAGGCTCAAGGGGCGCGAGATGCACCATAGCTACCTGGGTAAAGAAGTGCTAGAAAAATCCCTAGAGATCCTTGCTGACTATGCCAAAGCGGATAGCACTGTCCGCAAATCAGGTCGAGAATTCTCGATCACTGTCTCACCGATTAAGAAGAGTTAAAATAACTGAAGATTTGAGCCAGAAGCATCAGTCTTTTCCCGAAATCCAACGTAATCTCTCCAATATAGCCAAACAATCGCCTGAAGCTGATTGGGTACTAAATCCAATGCCTTAGCAGTATCAGTAACCATCTTCGAAGATTTTTCGTACTCATCTGGTGATAACCAATTCTTGTCATGCCTACTTATTGGTGTGCCGACCAGTAGTCCAAACATGTGACGATCAATAGTAACGTATTCTGGATTATCTGGCTCTGCTATATTCATAAAAAATGCACGCATTTTTGGGTTATTACGCTCTGGATTAAACAACACATCCTTAGGATCTTCACCATTATTAATACGCATAGCGTCGTTTCTCGTATATCCAAGTCCGCTATATTTACCGTTTAGCACAAGCTCCCTGGCATTAACCAAATTCCTTGTCCATGACTGCATGGGCGAGGTAGCAGCAACAATTCCAGCTATACTTTCAGGGCTCAACTTGACATCCTTATCCATAGAAAGCTCTTGGCACCATTGATGTGCCTTTTGATACCACTCAAGCCCTGAATTCTTGTGAGGTAATGTTGCAAGATTAAATGCGATTATAAGTCTTCCAATTCCCGTGTCTAAATCAGGGAAGGTTGGCATCCTCCTTTCTCTTTCTCCAGAGTTTAATTCAAATAATCTTTCTAGCTCTACCATTTCACTAAGAGTTACTACCATTAAAAGTCGATGCCATTGACTGTACAGCAGTCCCAAGATTATTAAAGAGGGTTTCTATTACTCTTGAATCAGCCACCACTGTACAAAAAACTTCTTTGTGAGCTGACAAAACATGTTGCAGATCACCATTTGCAACACGGGTCACCCCGTCTAATGCTTCCATAAAACGTTGCCTTGCTTGATCTGAATAAGTCTTAAAGAGATCTGCCTGGCTTTCTTCAAAAAGCCTTAAGGCGTCATTCTCTTCCTGAGCCTCAGACCAGCTAGCCTTGTAACCACGTGCACGTTGTTTAAAAAAGCCCACTAATGCCCTCTTTTCAGATCCAGTCTTATCCTGAATATGAGCAATCTCAGTTCCAAGAAAAAGAATCCACTGTTCTTTTAACTTTTCTTCTTCATCATCGGTTAAGCTATCTTTGCTCCTTCCTTTAAAAAAGGTTCTCATCTGATAGTCTCGATAGGGCTCTTCCAGCATAGCGAGTTCTACACCTATAGTATAACTCAACAACCCCCCTCGAAATATATCTCGATACGCCCCAGGTAACCTAGAGAATGCTATAGCGCTCTTAATTCTTTTGTAGCTAATTTTATCTCTGGACTCTCTCGCAAATTCTGCTGGAGAACTCCATAGATTATTTTCTAGACCATAGTAATATATTTCAACTATTGCTAGAAGTTCTCTTGCTTCTGAAACATTACTATGGATATTTTCTGCAATCTGTATCTCTAATATTTCTTGGGGAGAGGGTAAAAAATGCAAATCACAAGCCACATATGCAATATCTTCATCCTTAGCAACAATATTCCTGATTGCCTGAATCCTACTATGACCAGCCATAACCACTAGATAATACCGTCCATTATCCATTATAAAACTATCTCCAGGTGGATACTTGTTAATTAAAGCAGCTATCATCTGTTCTGGAACGGCTGGCATGTCCTCCAACCTGTGTTCTGATCCCCATAAAGAGTTGACAACTCTAATATATTGATCTAAC
Organism: Candidatus Saccharibacteria bacterium; assembly: GCA_017983775.1. Classification (NCBI taxonomy): domain Bacteria; phylum Candidatus Saccharimonadota; species Candidatus Saccharimonadota bacterium. Next base: position 55,780 of record JAGOAT010000001.1, read on the forward strand.
CCATCTTCAGACATCAATGCAATTGTGGGTTTATGAATCAAACCCACCTCGTTAATCGACCTCTGTAATGCTGCCATTGACCGATTGGTATCTTCTCTAGTTTGTGACAAGCTGATTATTGAAGGCAAAGGTAGACTGTGATTCTTAGCAGATCCAAATTCTACCCTGTCCCTACAACCGTCACCCCCTAAATGATATCTGTCCTCGTCAAGCGTTAACTTACCTGAACTAATTCCACCTTTCAAGCTATCCAAATCACAACCCCCTCAATTATTTCTTTAAGAACATTGTACTTCAAAAAATATTTTATAGCAAAAACGATAAATTTCTATCCTTTCGAGAATTCTCGATCACTGTCTCACCGATTAAGAAATAACTTTGTTACCAAACATTTGGGTCACGCTTGAGCAGGGCTTTGCAAAAATCCAATAAGTTCCATACCTTGCCATCTCTTCCTTTCTCTACCCAGATTGATAGAATAGTTCTGGCAAGTCTCCTTTTTGTGGTGATATCTCTTTCTTGGTCAGTATTAGGCTTACTAGGTGGTTCGCTTAGAATACCTAGGTTGACTTGCTCACTCATGATAGCCCAAAGCTACCTGAGCAAACTCTAGTGATTGATCAACACAATTTTGGGTAGTTGTCACTACTATACCTGTTGTACTCGGTGTCTCAGAAGAATTCGCTCCTATAGTCAACTCATGCTCACCTGAAGCAGCATATTGAGCTAAGCCAGCAATTATTCTCTGCAAGAGTATCTGATCTATCGCTTGACCAAATGAGTCTTGCTTGATCTTTTGATCTGCTAGATCTTTATTATCAGGAAATTGTTCTCGTATACCCTCAAGAACACTAATATAAATCTGCCCTAATGATACATTTAGCTCAGTAGCCCCATCCTCTAGCTTGTTCAAATCCCACCCTTCTTCATTGACATACTCTCCACCAATACGAATCGTAAACCCTTCTAGGG
>JAGOAT010000002.1 GCA_017983775.1 Candidatus Saccharibacteria bacterium
TTTCTTGGGTAGATACATAGGTTAGGTTATGGGAAATATTAAGTTGATCTAGTTGATTTATGAGCTGATCTTTATTACCCCAGGTTTCACCAACAATGTTGAGATGAATTCTGTCACGATCTACTTGAGAGAGCTTAGAGTAAGCTTCAATAAGAATATCTACCCCTTTGTAGGGGCGAATAAATCCGATAAAAAGTAACTCTAATTTCTTGTTAATAACTTTTTTGTTGGTTGGTTTTGGTAAGCCAGTAGGTGAAGGTAAACTTCTTGTTATGATTGGTTTATTGAATTTACCAATAACTTTTGTCAAATGTTGTGCATCTATTGAGCTATGTACAAGGTAGCCATCAGCCACCTTGAGTAGTCTTTCAGAAGTAATTCTTAGTACCTTATCGGGTATTTTCTGGCCAAGGATAGTAACATCATGGTCGTAGAGATTGTGGCAGATGAATACTACTGGAATGCCAGATTTCTGTAACTTCTTTGATATATACCAAAAAGCAGGTTGCCAAAATAGAGTCCACCAATTGATTAATACAGCATCTGGATTTTGGTTCTTGATCATAATGATTGTTCTTTGCCAAGATAGTGGGTTATTGGAGTCTAGGGTATAGTAAATATCTTTAGAGATCTTTTTGATTTCCTGGTAGTCTGTATTTCCAGGATATAAAAATTTCGGGTATTGTTTCTTGAAAGAGAATAGATCAATTTTCGCTAGTTTTTTTAAACTATCTGCTAGGTCAGTATTATATTGGACTATCCCACCACGATAAGGTGTAGTGGGACCAATGATTGATAATTTGAGACTGGGTTGATGGCTGTTGATTTGCATATTAGCTAGTTATTGGTGTTTTTTTGATTTATTAAATCTGATTAGATAATTAATTTTATTGTAATGTTTTGCAACAAGAATCAAGACAAAGATCATAAAAAGAAAAATCACATAATATGCTCGATCAATAATACTGGCTGCAATGATATCTTGAGTAGCTATTCCGTGTAATCTTTGGCTTAATACTAAAAAAGATTCTCGAAAACCGATTGCCCCTGGAGTCAGAGATACAAAGAGTGCCAGATTTGCTGCTCCTGTATAGATTAGAGATTGCTTATAATTAATTGGGTTAGAGCTGATGGCGGATAATTCTATATGATAGACCAATGAGCTAGCCAGTACCAACAGGCCAGTCATTAAACCGATCATCCAAAGGCTTTGGTTGTAGGGTTTTAGATTGCCTAGATAGCCCTTGACCTTTAGGGATCTTGATTTACCACTACGCTGATCTATGGCATAAACGATTAGTGGAATAAAAATAGCTATTGAGCTAGAGGCAATGACTATTTTTGGGTATTGTGAGAGCCCCGTAATTATCAGGATTAAGCAATTAATAAGAGCAAAGAATAAATAAAATATAAAAGTAGCATTGATAAATTGCCTGTACTTTACCTGATATTTCTTATTTAAATAGATTGCTCTAAAGCCAGGACCGCTTTGTAAGGGTCCAAAAAAGTTAACTATAGAAGAATATCCAGTCAAAAAAAGATTATCAATCAGTGGCGTTTTCTTATCCAGATAGGAGAGGGTGAAATGAAGAATTAGAGAGTTTGCTACAATAGTTAACGTAAAAGCTGCAGTAAGTTTAATAAGGGTTACTATAGAAAGATTAGAAAGGATTGAGAGAGTATCAGGGTTGCTATAAAGGTATAGCCCGAAAATGCTGATTGTCAGGATAACTACTCCTGAGATTGTAGCATTACGAATTTTTTTATTATGGATCAGTTGAGAAATCATTACTGATCTTCGTATTGCAATTTTTTGATTCTTTCAAGCTGATCTTCAGTCAGGGTACGGTTGGTTTGTAGCATATCGGCAATGATTAAAAGTGAAACTGATAATAGTGATCCAATTAACATTGTAGAACCAAATATCAATGACTGAAGGTGTCCATCTCCTTTTCCTTGAATTGTATACAGGGCATAGCGAATAAAGGGAATGCCCCCTAGAATCAAAAATATTATAGCAAGTCTACCAAATACTTTCTTGGAATGAAACATGATATAGCTACGCAAAATTGCAGAGGCAGATTTGAACATATGTTGCCAAATATTCTTGAACAATCTTGATTCTCGTGTTTTTGGGTTGGTGGTAATAGGAATACTAACAATCTTGAGATGTTTATTACCAGCTTGAATGATAGTTTCCATGCAGTAGCTAAACTCTGTAATTATATTGATTCTATAAAGCGAATATCGCGAATAAGCCCTAAACCCACTTGCTGCATCCGGTAGATCCGTTTGGGCTGCTTGGTTAACTAGCCAGCTGCCAAAGCGTTGCATGATTTTTTTGAACCCAGAGAAATCAGTGATTTGAGCTGTTTGCCTATCTCCTATTACGATATCGGCCTGAAGGTCAATGATCGGCTTTACCAGTTCGCCAATCATTGATTGGGGGTATTGATTATCTCCATCAGTATTGACGACTATATCAGCTCCATGTTTTAGGGCATAATCAACCCCATCATGGAAGCTGCGAGCAAGACCCATATTGCGTTTGTGTTTGACGAAATGTTTTACACCATAATATTTTGCTACATCGATAGTATCATCAGATGACCCATCATCTATCACTAAGACTTCAATTTGATCTATGCCAGTAATTTTTTTTGGTATGGATTCTAAGACTAGACCCAATGTCTTCTCCTCGTTGAGACAGGGTACCTGGATGAATAACTTCATATTCTTATAGTATATCTTAATCTTATGTCAATCTCAAAATGTAGAGTTCGCATCTACAGTCTTCTACCTACTCCCAGATATTGAATATGGTGTTTGACTAGTAATTTGGGATCATAAGCATTGATGGCATCTACTAGCAGACCTTTTTTGCCCAACAAAGCTATTATCTGGGATGGTGTTAAGTTGCAAAATTCTGGCCATTCAGTTGCGACAATGATTGCATCGGGACTCTTGGGAATTTCGGATATAGAGCTAATTATTTGAATTCTTGAGTCAAGATCATTAAGATTGTTCTTGTCGACTACTGGGTCAAATACTGTTACCCTAGCTTGATTTGTTGCACAAATGTTGGCCATTGCAATACCGGGTGATTTTCTTGTATCACTTGTGCCCGACTTGAACGATAAGCCCAGTATGATAATTTGTTTATTATTTAGAGTGGTTAATTGATCCTTGAGCTTGTCGATAATATATTTGGGCATATTGGCATTGATTGCTTGAGTAGATTGCATTAGTGCAAGATCAATGCCATATTCCTTGGCACTAGAGATCAGGCCACTAACATCTTTTGGGAAACAACCACCACCATAACCCCGTCCAGCTCTCAAAAAAGCAGAACCTATACGTAGATCTGATCCAATGCCATCCATTATCTCTACTACGTCAGCATTAACCCTATCAGATAATATGGCAATTGAGTTAGCAAAACTAATTTTCATAGCTAGAAAGGCATTTGCTGTTACTTTAATCAGTTCGGCACTGTTTATCTCTGTAGTGATATATTGACAAGTTTTGCTTTGTTGATCAATTCCAGTTAGTTTTGTAATGATTTGACGGCTTGACTCGATTTGCTTGTAGACCTTGATCAGGCTATTAATAGCGTTGGCGTTGTTACCCCCTATGACTGTACGGTCTGGATAGAGGCTATCTGCTATAGCAGTGCCTTCACGCAAGAATTCAGGGTTCGATAGATAGTCAATAGTGAAGCTAGATTGGTTAAAAATGTCAATTAGACGATAACCGGTACCCACCGGTACGGTACTTTTTTGGACGTAGATTGTATCTCTTTTGATATATTCTAGTGTAGTTTTGGCAGCTTCAAAAATATAATCTAGATTTGAGCTACCATCTGGGTTGTCTGGTGTGCCTACGCAAGAGAATATGATATCTGATTGTGATACGGATAAAGAATAAGAATCAGTCGGTAATAACATTTTTTTGTTTAAGCCTTCTTGGATTAATCTGTCCAAACCTTTTTCATAGAAAAAAGATTTACCCGATCTTATGATATCTAAACGTTCTTGGTTGGGTTCTACCAAGTAGGTTTGATATCCAGACTGAGCTAGGATTGCCCCAGTAGTCAGTCCGACGTAGCCAGCTCCTAAGATAGTGATAGTTGGTGTTTTATTGACATTAAGTCTAGACATTACAAGTCTTGAAACCTAAAAGCCCTTACTAGAGAACTCGATCCTTGATTAGGTGATAGATTGAAGGTAATACTGAAATAATAATAATCAAAATTGTAGTAGGCAGAAGATAGTCCTCTGCTTGAGGTATAGTACTGCCCAGTATAAAGCCAAGCCAAGTGATACCTATTGCCCAAAGTATTGCTCCAACAAGATTGAAGATCAGGAATCTTCTGTAGTGCATCCCACTAACTCCAGCTAAGATTGGTGCAAAGGTGCGGATGATTGGCATGAATCTAGCTATAATGATAGCTTTGCCACCGTGTTTATCATAAAAGCCTTGAGCTTTCTCCAGATGAGATTGCTTGAATACCATTGAGTCTTTGCGTTCAAAAATCTTTGGACCGACTCGTTTGCCAAAGCTATAGCCGACACTATCTCCAGCAACTGCTCCAATAAAAGTTGCAATTGATAAAAAGAAGATATTGAAAAATCCCTGTGAAGCTAAGAACCCAGCAGTGAAGAGTAGACTGTCTCCTGGGAGCATAAAACCGATCAGTAAACCAGATTCGGCAAAGGCAGTAAAGGCAATGATCAAAACCCCAACGATTGTGCCAAATTCTTTGGCTTTTTCGGCAATATTAAAAAATTCCAAGGCACCGATTGCTTGAATGAATTGGTTAATAGTTTCTAATATTAGTGACATCAAAGCTATTTTAGCATAAGTTTAGTGATTGCTATATAATACTAAATATATGGCAAGACTTAGGAAGCAAATTACTAGAGTTGATAAGACTCCAAAGTCCAGTTTAAGCAAAAGGTATAAAACTCTGAGGTTATTTAATGATCTGATTAGTGTTGTGATATTTTGTTTGGCTATTTATATCATAGTTACACCTTTTTTACCCGAAATCAGACTCAAGTTAGATCAGTGGCTACATGGTGACAATCAGCTAGTCTATCAAAGCGCTTTGGCCGGGGGCAATAATCAAGACTTGTTGCCAATTCCAGAAGTTAACACCTTGGTTATTCCCAAGATAGGAGTTAATGGTGAAGTTTATGAGGGTGCCGATGCCAGTACTTTGGAGCTTGGTATTTGGCGTAGACCAAATACTTCTACTCCAGACCAGGGTAGCAATACAGTGATAGTTGCTCACCGGTTTATGTATACCAGTGGTCCGAAGACCTTCTATCACCTGGACAAAATTGAGGATGGAGATAAGATTCAGGTTTATTGGCAGGGCCAGGAATATATTTATCAAGTTTACGAAACTGAGGTTGTTCCTCCGACTGCAGTTGAGGTAGAGGATCCAACCAATGATCCGATCTTGACTCTCTATACTTGCACGCCACTCTGGACAGCCAAAGATCGTCTTGTAGTTCGGGCAAAATTGATCTATGGTCCAGATAGTCAAGGTGTTCAGGAGACTAATTCAGTAGGAGATCAAGGATTATGAGAAGAGAGGCCACTAGGACATTATTGCTAATCTTGTTGCTGGGGATTACGATTGGGGTAATCATCTTGATGCAGAAAGGCTATGATGCAAACTTTACCAATACCTTCAACTAGGAGATCATCTGATGAGTCGCGCTGTTGAGCAGGTCAAAGAAAGAATTGACCTAGTCGAATATATCTCACGTTATCTAAGTCTTAAGCGTTCGGGTACTAACTACAAAGGTCTTTCACCTTTCAATCAAGAAAAAACTCCGAGCTTTGTAGTTACTCCAGATAAAGGTATCTGGTATGATTTTTCGGCTGGTTTTGGGGGTGATATTTTTGATTTTGTAATGAAGCTTGAGGGGATGGATTTCTATCAAGCCTTGAAGTATTTGGCAGATTTGACAGGAGTGGAGCTAGAGCCTAGACCAGAGGACAAAAAGAATCAGGTTGATAAGAGGTTGCTCTACCAGCTTAATGATTTAGCAAAGAATTTCTATCAACATCGTTTGCTCAAGAGCCCAGAAGCTTTGGAATATCTTAAGGGACGGGGTTTTAAGCGACAGGCAATAATTGATTTTGGGATTGGTTACGCTCCGGCAAGCGGTCAAGAGCTATATACTTTTTTGATCAACAAGGGTTATCAGGAACATAACCTTGTTCTAGCAGGATTAGTTGGTAGGGGTCAGAGGGGAGCCTATGATTTTTTTCGAGATCGGATCACATTGCCGATTAATGATTTTCAGGGGCGTGTGATTGGCTTTTCTGCCCGTTTATTGAAGCCCAAAGAGGGTGTTGGTAAATATATCAATACTGCCAATAGTCCTATCTATCAAAAATCTGAAGCTGTTTATGGAATTACCCAAGCTAGAGAGAATATCAGGAGCAATGATCAGGTGATAGTTGTCGAGGGCAATCTAGATGTAATTAGTCTAAATCAAGCTGGAGTTAAGTACGTAGTGGCTGGATCTGGGACAGCAGTTGGCCGAGGTCAGATTAAAATCCTGGCTCGTTATAGCTCAAATATTACCCTGTGCTTTGATGGAGATCGAGCTGGTAGACAAGCAACAGACAAATTAATCAAGGCAATTTTTGATCTGGATCTCAATCTCAAGTTGATTTTTATGCCTGCTGGTCAGGATCCAGACTCTTTAATTACCGAGGGATTGGAAGCTTGGCAAAAAGTGGCAGACCAAGTAGTGAGTTTGAGTGATTACCTTTTGATTAACAAGGCAAAAGATTTTGATCTGACTAGGGTTAGATCAAGACTCGAGTATCTTAGGGAGATATTTAGTTTCCTAGTTTATAGCAAGAGTCAGGCTGAAATTGAAAGTTATATTGAAGCCCTAGCTAAACGAACTCGACTCCCTAGGGCAAGCATTAGACAAGACTTTAATCAGTATCGAGTAAGTAATAGGTCTACTGAGGCTAATTCATCTGGGTCGGTTGTAATACCAGAAATCCCAAAGACCAATGCACTTGAAGAGGATTTATTGGCATTTATTTTAGTTTATCCTGAAATTTATCAAGACTTTCGTTCACTTGATTACTCAAAATTGTTGATAGATCAGGATCGGTTTGAGCAAATTATTACTCAGGATTTGTCAAAGGCTGATAAAAGTGTTAATCTACTAGTATTGAAAGCGCAGGAGCGATTTGCTAACCTGCCTATGCAAGACGCATTTAGTCAATATCAAAGTATAGTAGCAAAACTCAGAGATCAATGGTATGATTGGGAGTTAGCTGAAATAAGAAGCCAGCTAAATCAAGCTGAACTTGGGGGAGATCAGCCTACTAGTAGAAATTTGATTGAAAATTATCAAAAATTGTTAAAGGAGAGAAATGAGCGAAGAAAATCTAGAGCTTGACCAGATTGTTGATGCCTTGGTCAAGATCTATAAAAAAAATGGAACAGTTAATTACCAAGATATTATTAAGGTAGTACCTAATGTTGAAGATGATATTGAACTAATAGATCAGATCTATGCTAACTTACTTGAAAAAGGCATTGAGGTACGAGGTAAAAGTGAGGATGAGCAAGCAGCTGATTTTGGTGATGATAATGTTCGGGCAGGTGGTTATCTAACCGAAGAAGATTTTAGAGATATTTCTGATGATTCTATCAGGATGTATCTTAGGGAAATTGGTAAGATCCCATTAATTGATTCGGATAAAGAGGTCGAATTGGCTAAGCGGATCGAAGATGGGGATAGTCGTGCTAAATCTGAGCTGGCCGAAGCAAATATGCGACTTGTTGTCAGTATTGCCAAACGTTATGTCGGTAGAGGCCTAGATTTATTAGATTTGATTCAAGAAGGTAATATTGGGCTACTCAGGGCTGTTGAAAAGTTTGATCACACTAGGGGTTTTAAGTTTTCTACTTACGCTACATGGTGGATTCGTCAAGCGATTACTAGAGCTATTGCCGATCAGGCTAGAACCATTAGAATTCCAGTTCATATGGTAGAGACTATCAATAAGCTAGTTAGAACCCAGAGAAGAATGACCCAAGAACTAGGTCGTGAACCTACCAATAAGGAGCTTGGTAGAGCAATGGATATGGATCCGAAGAAAGTCGCTCATATCTTCAAGATTGCTCAAGAGACTGCATCGCTGGACTCAACAATTGGGGATGATAAGGATTCGACACTTGGAGACTTTATCGAAGATGGTGATACTCTCAAGCCAGAGGAAGCTACTTCTGCCCAGCTTCTTAAGGAACAGCTACATAGTGCTCTTGAGAAAGTGGTATCAGATCGAGAAAGGTTGATATTGAGAATGAGATTTGGTCTCGAAGATGGTAGAAGTCATACCCTGGAGGAGGTGGGCAAGTATTTTGGTGTGACCAGGGAGAGGATTCGCCAGATAGAAGCCAAGGCGCTTGCTCGATTGCGTAACAATCGAGACACTAGTAGGCTTAAAGAGCATCTCTAAAAATATCATAGAGTGGATTGAAGGATAGATCATCTATCTTGCCTGAGGTTATGATATTTATTTCGTAATAAAAGGGTGACACCGTACAAACTAGGCCATTTATTATATAGTTAAGATATCAATCCAAAACTTATCCCTAAAAAAGCCTAAGGTGTCTCCGGTATTGCGGGTATTGCGTACAGAAACAAAAAACCACTCCCCCCGTGATGAGAGAAGTGGTTCTAGAGAGGCAGTTGTGGTGGGTCTGGCTGGGATTGAACCAGCGACCAATCGGTTATGAGCCGACTGCTCTAACCACTGAGCTACAGACCCGTAAACCCTATTTTAGCCTAAAGTCAATTTTTTGCCAATTAAAAAGCCTCCCAGTAGGAGGCTTTTTCGCTAGATTGAATAATCTAGGCTTTTTTGAGGATCAAAAGACCAGTCTTTTGATTTTCAATCACTTGATAGCCTGCAGGTACTGCATCGATAGCACCCTCTTTGGCTTCCTTGGCAAAGAAGTAGATAGTTTGTTGTCTACCACCCTTGAGGGTTACTTCTCTACGATGAAGGTAGTAAGTTTGACCCTTTGAGTTAGTTTGTGAATAAGCCATATATTCCTCCTTGTTATTAATTGGCTATTACAGAGTGAACACTTCTGTATATGACTAGCATAGGTATCCATCAGGTTATTGTCAAGTAAATTTTGCTGATATACTTGTCAATTCGCTTAATGTTCGCTATAATTAGTCTGTATTATCCAATTAAGTATCAAATATGGAGGGAACAATGAAAGTAGCACTAACCAAAAAACAGCGTAAAGTCTTGGATTTTATCAATAAGTTTATCGAGAAAAATGGCTACTCACCATCTTTCCGTGAGATAGGCAGAGGCCTGAAGCTTAGCTCTGTAGCTACGGTTGCTCAACATATCAGAGCACTCGAAAAGAAGGGGATGATCAGCAAAGACAACAATGCAGCTAGGTCAATATTGCCAGTCGAGGATGATCAATTATTGGAGAGTGGAATCTTTTTGCCTATCATGGGGAGCATTGCTGCTGGTACACCGATAGCTGCTGTGGCTGATGGGAGCGAGACACTCGAAGTACCATCATTTATGATTAGTGGCAATAATAATTATGTTCTGAGGGTCAAGGGTCAGAGTATGATTGAAGATGGGATATTTGACGGAGACTATGTGGTGATCAAGGAGAATCAAGCTCCTAGAGATGGTGAAGTAGTAGTGGCCCTGATTGATGGTGGGGAAGTCACCCTCAAGAGGATTTACCATGAGACCAATAGGATTAGGCTTCAACCAGCCAATAGTAGCATGGAGCCAATCTATGTTGACAAGAAGACTAGCCTAGATATCCAGGGCGTAGTAGTAGGTGTGATTCGAAAGTATTAGAATAGTTTTTGGAGTGTAGATTCTGTATGACAAAAATAAATACACCATTGTGATTTCTAGATTCCTAGGCTTTATTTTCAGTAGAATATCGGAAAAAACTGATAATGACAGGAACATAAAGGGCGGTATTATCAAGAATGGACTAATAGGAAAATGTAGCTACCAGTCATCTTCAGGGCAGAGATTGGGAGACTATTTAGTCTTAACATATTTGGCTAGAGCGTGTTATAATACCCCTGATGAAACTTAAGAGGTTTGGTAAGCTGCTAATGAGGAGTGGATTGATCTCGCTATTGCTTTTGATGCTTATCAACCTAGCTCTACCCTTGGTAGGTAATCCTAATCAGTATGCTAATAAGATCAATCAATTCTCTAAGCTTGTTCAGCCATTAGTACCAACTAGCTATGCAATTTGTGTGGTAGATGGTGAGACTGGAGATCAGGATAGTGTAGATGCATGCGATGATGCTGGTGGTGAGTGGGTAGATAGCCTGGATGATCAAGCGCAAAGCGAGATCGATACTTGTTATGCAGGAGGCTTTAGTCTGGGCTGGATTATGTGCCCAATCATTGAAGGGTTTACCGGTGTGCTTAATTTTGTAGAGACTCAAGTAGTTGATTCACTAGAGAATGATCCAAAAGGTATTGAGGGACTTCAAAATTCTTGGATAATCTTTCGTGATATTTCAGCTGGAGGAATGGTTTTGGTCATAGTCTTTATGATCTTGAGTAGTGTCTTGAAGCCAGCTGGGGATGCTGGGAAATCTTACAACCTTAAGCGAACAGTACCTAGACTATTTATTGCTTTTATCGGCATATACTTGTCCTTTATGATATCAAGCTTGATACTAGACATTGGCAATATTATGGGTGAAATTATCAAGACAGTGATGAAGGAGCTTCCAGGCTTTGATGGTGGTGAAGTTAGACTGCTTGATTACAGTGGGGCAGGTACGGGATTACTCAGGTCGGCTATCGATGCAGTAGTCCTTGGGTTTGGTGTTTATTTTTTAGTTACAGGCATGCTTGGTGCAGCAGCGATCGGAGTGTTGTTTTTATTTTTCACGGTTGCAATCAGGAAAATATTAGTAGTATTATTGGTGCTATTTTCTCCTATTGCATTTTTGTTATTTGTATTACCTCAAACAAATGGGATATACAAGAAATGGTTTGAAAACCTTTGGCGCTTGAGCTTGATGTATCCAATGGTGATAGCGATTATTTATGGTTCAGAGTACGTGTCTTTTATTATTGCACAGCAGAATGATAATAAGGGAGCAGTAACTGACTTATCTGCTTATATCGGGTTTATTGTCAAGATAGCCCCACTTTTTATAATTCCAGCAACATTTAAGATGGCAGGGTCATTGCTCAGTTTTGCTGGGGGTAAGTTGAATAATTTACAAAATAAAGGCACAGGGGTGGTTAATAAGGCTATTAAGGATACAGTTTCTCAGCCTACAAAAGAATTAATTCAAAGGAAAGCTGTAGGCATCGTAGATAATCGCGAAGAAGGCAATAGTCGTCGGTTAAGATTTAAGAGAAAGGCTGCACGTTTAGCTTTTGGCCCGGGTGCTGTGTTTAGAGAAGGTGGTAATCTTAATTATTCCAAGCAGAGACAGGCTGTGCTAGCCAAGAATGAAGAACTAGAAAAAGCTGATCAGGATCTGTTTGCCGATCAGTGGAATTTGGGCAAGGAAGAAAGGGATGCATTAAAAAACGCCTTAGCCAATGGAAGGTCTTATAATGTTGAGAGGGATGGCAAGATTGTAGATACCAAAGAACCAGCTTCATCGAAATCCCGTATTTACTTCAATCAAAGGAAGAATTCTACCATCCATGGCGTGAAAAATAGTGACCTCAGGGCTGTCGAGGAACTTCATATCAAGAAAACAATATTTGGAGATTCTGGAGACCATAAAGAAGAAAGATTTAGAGCTGCGATGGAAGTCTTGTATAAAGATAACCCACGTTTGGTGCAGAGTGAGATCGATAAATACTTCAGCGAAGGAACCTTGAATGCAGCTGGTATAGAGGAGGCGCGTACTTCTGCTGTATTATTAAACTATGTTATAGCAAACGAAGGAAAGTCAATCAAGGATAAGGCAGCCTTCATTGTGAAGCCACCTAGCTCACTGAAGCCTGAAGAGATCGCTACACAACAGGCGGCATCAATTGAATTGATGACACGGGGTCATATACTTGATGAAAGTGGTAGAAAGATCATGCCCAATTCTAATGACGTCAGGGCTGCCTTAGATGATCCGCAATTAGCACAATTCTTTACGGCAAAAACAAGAGCCATGTGGGAAGATTTCCTGGCTACTAACCCTCCTACCAATACACGTCCTAGTGCATCAACATCGAATTCGGGAGCAAAACCAACTCCTGGCTCTAGCGCACCAGGCTCTGCCACCAGATCAGGTACTACGAATGCTGCTGCCAACAGATCAGGTACCCAGGGCACTACCGCGTCTCCTGTTAATATTCCAGTACCACCATCTGTTTATGCTAGCCTAGATGTTAACCAAAAGATTTTGCAGGGTGATAGTGGATTATCTGATGCTGTTAGGCAGATCCCAAGTATGCCCCAGCGAGTCAGTACTGTTATAGGCACTGCCCAGTCTATTAATAACGATACTTTGAGGAGGAACGCTAATGGCTCAAATCTGAGTAGAGAAATTGCCAGACAGGCAGACGCTGCTATGAGTAGTAGGAATATTTCAGGGATTAGTCAGATGAATGAGCAGCAATTTGTTGCTCAACATGGGGCTGATTTTGATACTCCAGCTGAGGCACAGACTGCCTACCGACAATTAGATGCCATAATAAAAACTATGGACATAAGTCGAGATCAGACTACTGGCGAGATTATTAGTGCTGAGTTTAGGGTACCATAGCATTTGATTGATAATTGATTTTGTGTTGATAAATCAGTTTGTTTTATAATACGTAATATCAATTTTTAGACCCTGGCATTAAAAGATTATTTGTAATTAGCTAGTCTTTTGCTACAATATAAGCATAAAGGGTATAACCTATCAAAATAAAGCAACCCAATAATTCAATAGGAGGATTAATGACTACAGACAAGAAGCCCAGCATTAGCAAAGCCGTCAAGACCCGTACGGTCGCAAGTGCTTCAAGAAAACCGACAAGTACTCCCAGCACACCAGTTCGAATTGTCAGTCAGACAAAAGCAGATCAGGCAGTAAATGCTCAATTGGGTTCGAATAATTCACCCCAAAAATCAAACAATAAAAAAGTACTGTGGATAGTATCAGTTATTGTTGCACTGCTAATTGTGATTTTAGGGTATTTTCTAGTTAGGAATTTTAGGACTCAAAGGTTTATTGAAAAATCTTGGCATCAGGTTGTTCTTGGCGCAGATAAGTTATCCAATGAGGTAACGATAGATATTAGAGATGATCAGATAGAAGAGAGTATTATGCTCGCTAATGATCTGAAATTGACTATCAAGGATCAAAGTTTTGCTAGTGGTAATAAGACAGCAATTTTTAATAATTCCACAGAATTAAAGCGTTATCAGGAATTACTTGGTCAGGTTGACCAATATAACAATCAGATTATCGAGAATATCGAAGCTGATAGCCTTGATCGAAACAAACTAGAAGCTCTGGCTAATGCTGGAGAAAATCTCAAGAATTATTTGGATTCCAAGCTTTCGGAATTCAAGTTTATTAGCGAAAAGATCAGTGACGATTACTATATGGTCGACCAGGATTTGATTGATAAGCTAGAACAAGAAGAGATAGAGGCAGGAGAGCAGCAGGCTAGTCAAGAAGCTGAAGCTCAAGCAGAGGCTCAGAGTCAAGCTGATCAGGATCAGGCTCAATCTAATGTCTTGTCCTTTGTTGAGGCAATGAAAAATCGTAATACTTCTGATACTCCAGCTGGCATGAAGTACTATATGACCAATGCCTATATCCAGGAGTTCGGTCAGCCCGAGTTTGATCGGATTACCAATCCAGATGATAGTTATTCGGTCAATGATATCAGTAGTTACCGGATAGTTGGCACAGAAGCCTTGGATAATTCAGCTGGCTATCGAGTATCTGTCAGTGTTGGGTATCATGTCGAGTATACCGATAGTGATTCGGTATATGATTACACCAGTACGATTGTCTACCGTGTAATCAAAAGCGAATATAATAATCGCTGGGAAGTAGATGGCATCATTCCAGGTAACTAATAGAATCTTACTCCTACAAATAAGTATAATTAGACTTCGAGGATGCTAAGAAAGGTCATAGCCATTCAGGGTTTGGCTGAGACCAGCCAATGTATTGGCCAAGTCCAGGCATCTTAATATCAACGACCATCACTGCTGGTCCTGTGCTGACAAACTGACCATTGCCGATTGAAATCATCACATGACCAGCTGGTATGTTGCTAGTAGGCCCGAAGAAGGCAAAGGCGCCGGGTGGGACATCTTGATTTTGATGGATCATCCCCCTTCTATTCATTTCGAGAAAATGATCGTAGGCAGTATGATAACCACTAAAAGTCCTGCCATAAGCAAGAGCAACAAACCGATCACACCAGCCGTTCCAAGGACGACCATTGTCCGGTTGATAGGCTTTGCCAACTTGAGCTTTCGCCCAATCTACTGCCATTCGAATTTTTGGGTGGATATCTGTAAGATTTGGATCATTGTTAGGGGTAGAAGAGTTTGAGCTAGTCTTGTCGGTAGTAGCTTGCTTGTCTCTTGGGTCAATTCCAGTATAAACACCACTGGCTATTGCTTCATCGATTTTTGCCTGAGTAATCTGATCATTAATCTTGTCATATTTTGCTCTAGTTTCCTCGCTAGTTTGTTTGCTGGTTGATTTAGTGGGAGATTGAGAATCTTGACCCGGGGTTGAACCTTTAGATAGTTGATCTTGAGTTTTTTCGCTTTTCGGACATGATACTTTGCCAGTAATCTGGTATTTGGCTAGCTGATGATAGTCATTAGATTTTGGGTTGGATTTCTTGAGCTTATTAGTGCAGGTTAGGCCCGATTTATCGATCAGTAGAAGTTGCTCCTGGTAAATGAGATAATCCTGATCGTCTATAGTAATTACCTGTAATTCTTCAACTTTTTTGTCTCTTTCACCTTTTTCACGATTGACTCTAGCTAGTCGAAAATCACCATCTTCTTCTGTTAATTGATGTGGGTCGAGTCGATCTTGGCAATCAGGAAGTTGTTGAGTATTCTGACTTGGTTCAATCAGACCTCCATCGTCAAGTAATATCCAACCCTCACTATTAAGCTTGCAACTAGCGATGATACTAAGGTTTGCAGGGATGGTGTAGCTAACTGCGAGTTTAGTATCGGGACCACGAAAGACTAATTGATCCGTCTGGGGACTAATTTCAATTAGTTGATTTGTTGGGACATTGTCTTGATTGGCAATTGCAATACTTGTGCCAAATACTAGACTTATCACTACTAATAATAGCTTTTTGGGCATCATTACACCTCCGTGACAATCTAATCCAATTGTCTAGTTAATAATATATAAAAAATAAATTACTTCTATAGTAGAGGTTATTTTTATGACTTGCAAGCATAAGTAGGATGATTTTAGGTCAATATTAAGTTAAAATAAGACTATGAAGATACTGATTGATGGGCGGATGATCAAGGGAACTGGAATAGGACGATATATTGATCAATTAGTTAGGGAATTGGTTGATCAGGATAAGAACAATAAGTATCTTTTACTAGTGCTAGAGAAAGATAAGGACTCGATTGATATTGAAGCAGACAATCTTGAGCTAGTGGTTTGTGATATTAGTTGGTATAGCTTAGGTGAGCAAAGCGAATTATTAAGAGTTATCACTACCTTTAGGCCTGATTTGGTACATTTTGCAAACTTTAATTTTCCAGTCAGATATAAGGGTAGATTTGTGATGACTATCCATGATTTGACACTTTGGCGTTATCGCAATACCAAATCTGGTCTCAAGCGCTTCATTGATCCCTTGAGATCACAGGTAATGCGTTGGATGGTTAAGCGTGGTGCGAAGAGGGCTGAAAAAATATTTTGTCCAAGTGAGTTTGTTAAATCAGATCTAGTAGAGACACTTGGTATTGATCCGGATAAGATAGTAGTGACCAAGCTGGCTGGCTTTGGCAAAAAAGTTGCAAAAACAGATATCAGAGTGGATCTAAGGCAGTATGGGATCAATCGTCCATATTTATTGTATGTTGGAAATCTATACCTTAATAAGAATATTGAAAGACTAATAGTAGTCTTGGCCCGTCTTGTGATTGAAGCCAAGCTAGATATTCAATTGGTCTTGGTTGGCAAAAAGACAATCTATCATCAAAGGTTGGAGCAGATTGTCTTGGAGGCTGAGCTACATGAGAGAGTGATTTTTACAGATTACTTAGATGATCAAACTCTCTTGGGGGTCTATAAACAGGCCCTATGCTACACCTTTCCATCTTTGTCGGAAGGTTTTGGCTTGCCAATTTTGGAGGCTATGAATCAGGATTTGCCAGTTGTCTGTTCGTCGACGACTTCGGTCGGAGAAATAGGAGGCTATGCTGTAGAAAGTTTTAACCCAACAGATATTGATGATATGTATCAAAAGATTCTATCGGTATTAGAGTCTCCAGATCGTCGAGAGGAGTTAATTTTGCTTGGACGCAAACGTGTCAAACAGTTCTCTTGGCAAGATACTGCAAGTAAGACCCTGGAGGTTTATAGGCAAGTCTTAGAAGTTGCCAGTAGTGATTAAATATAAATACTGATCTTTTGATAGATTCCGCTGGCGCCATGGGGGATATTGTTAACTTTATTTTTTAGGCCTATTTTTGACAGAGTTGCAAAAGAGTGAGATTATAATCTATGACAATATTTAACTAGGAGGGTCTGGTGGATGTAGAGATCAATTATTTAGCAGTTTTGCTAGCCAGTATAGTTCAGTTTGTGATTGGAGCTATCTGGTATATGCCGATTTTTGGTAATTTGTGGGGTAAGATTCACGGATTTGAAAAATTAGAAAAGACAGTTCAGAAGGAAATGCAAAATAATATGATGCCAATGTTGGTTGTCCAATTTGTTTTAAATTTTATCCTGGCTACCGTTTTAGCACACTTCATTGACCAGGTTGATCAGAGCTGGTACAAGATTGCAATCTGGGTTTGGTCTGGGTTTGTAGTTACCACTCAAGCCTCCTCAGTAATTTTTGGGGCAACTCCAAAAAAGTGGCAACTCAAGAAAGTACTAGTGATGGCCGGTGCTTCACTAGTTGAGATCTTGGCTGCTGCTTGGATTATTAGTCTGTTCTTAGGGTAGATTGGAATATGTTCAATGAGGTCAAAGTCAGACTGACCTGGCTTATAATCGGCCTAATTGCTAGTCTGTTAACGGCGGGACTGATTAATAATTTTGATCAGGTACTGGATCGTAATCTGGTATTGGCATCTTTTATCCCTCTGATAGTCTATATGAGCGATGCTGTGGGTACGCAGATGGAGGCGATGATTATTCGCGAACTAAATAACAATGAGAAACTCAACTTTGGCAATTTCTTCAAAAGGCAGCTCCTAGTGGTAAGTACGATTGGGGTAATCATTGCTAGTATCGCTACAGGAATTGTTGGAGTCTGGAAATCTGATTTTGATCTAGCAATAGTGGTTGGCATCTCATTATTATCTGGTATCTTGACTTCACTTGTCACGGGGGCGGTGATGCCATATTTCTTCTGGAGGCTTCATCAAGATCCAGCTGAAGCAAGTGGACCTGTAGCTACTGTAATCCAAGATTTCTTGAGTGTTTTGGTATTTTTTCTAATCGCTTCTATTTTGCTATAATATCTATATGACTACATCACAGATACGCCAATCATTCTTAGATTATTTTGCTAGCAAAGGGTGTCATATTATTCCTTCAGCATCCCTAGTCCCTAAAGATGATCCGACAGTACTGTTTAATATTGCAGGGATGCAGCCAATCGTCCCTTTCCTTAAAGGTCGACCACATCCAGCTGGTACACGATTAGCCAATTCACAAAAATGTGTCAGGACATCTGATCTGGAAGAAGTCGGAGATAGCTCACATTTGACATTTTTTGAGATGCTTGGTCATTGGAGCTTGGGGGATTATTACAAAAAAGAAGCCTTGGAGTGGATCTGGGAATGGCTAACATCTCCAGAATATCTTGGACTAGATAGCTCAAAACTTTATGCAACTGTCTACGAAGGTGATCAGGAAATACCCAGAGACGATCAGAGTATTGGAATTTGGCAAGAAATCTTTAATAGTCAAGGATTGTCGAGTCAGATAGGTAAAAGAATTCTAGATTTGGGTAAGGATGATAATTGGTGGGAGATACCTGGTGCAGAGCAGAGTCCAGCTGGACCAGATAGTGAGATCTTTTATTATCTTGGAAACCAGGCTGATCCGGTATTTGATCCCGAAGACCCAAATTTTATTGAGATTTGTAACTCTGTATTTATGGCTTATCAGAAGGCTTCAGGTGGTTATCAAAATTTAGCTAAAAAGAATGTTGATTTTGGTGGTGGGCTTGAGAGGTTGGCAATGGTCAAGCAGGGAGCAGATTCAGTTTATGGGATAGATATCTTCATTGAGATAGACCGGGCAATTTTGAGCCTAGCAACAGAGAATGACATTAGGGCAAGGCGGATAGTGGCTGATCACATCAGGACTTCTGTGATGATGGTTGGAGATGGGCTTGTGCCCGATAATAATGGTGCTGGCTATGTACTCAGACGACTCATAAGGCGCGCCTTACGTGAGGCGGATAGACTAGGCATTGGTAATCAGTTGATAGAGAAGCTTGTTCCTGTGGTGATTCATTTGTATCAGGATGCTTATCCAAATCTTGCGGAAGACAAGGATCGAATTTTGGTAGTTCTTAGTAAGGAAGAACGTTTGTTTCAGGCTACTTTACGTAAGGGAATTAAGTTATTTCATAAAGAGGTTGGAGAGAAGTTGACTGGTCAGCAGGCTTTTAAGTTATTTGATACTTATGGGTTTCCTTTGGAGCTTAGTATTGAGGAAGCCAAACGGTTAGGATTAGATATTAGCAAGAATCTCGATCAAGAATTTGCGAAGGAATTATCTGCGCAACGAGAAAGATCCAGAACGGCCAACAAAGGAGTTTTTAAGGGTGGCTTGATTGACCACTCACCCAAGGTGATTCGCTATCATACTGCCACGCATATACTTTACAAAGCATTGAGATTGGTTCTTGGGGATCATGTGATTCAAAGAGGAAGTAATATTACAGCTGAAAGAACAAGATTTGATTTCTCTCATCCTGATAAAATGACCAAGGAGCAACTGTCTAAGGTGGAAAATATAGTCAATCAAACTATCAGTCAAGGTCTATCCGTTAGCTATCAAGTAGTGCCTACCGAGCGGGCTTTTGAACAGGGGGCATTGGGTGCGTTTGGTGATCGCTACGATGATCAAGTTAAGGTTTATCAAATTGGTGAAGGAGACAATGTCTACTCATTGGAGATATGTGGAGGGCCCCATGTCCAAAATACTAATGAGGTTGGTCAGTTCAAAATAGTCAAAGAGCAAGCTTCTTCTGCTGGAGTCAGGCGCATTAAGGCTGTAATTGAAGATTGATCATTGCATTGTCATTTTCCGAGTCTTCGCAGAAGATTAGGCGATAACCAATATTTAGCACCTAAGACTGTGGCTATCCTTTCTGGATGCATACGGTCAATTTGGGAATATATACAACTAAAAACAAACAATATAAATAATAAAAACTCATGCATTAGCTCGAATACAGGATTTTGAAGTTTGACCTCAGCGATATATCACTAGACTTCGAGAATGATGAAAGAGTAGGTAGTATCAAATATGAGGAGAAAATATTATTTTCGTGATAAGATATTCTTATGCTTAGAATAGATAGCATTCACTTTATTTCTATCAAGAAATACCTCAATGCCCATTATCAATATCTTTTGCAATTGTTGAAAAAGAGAGACCCCGGGATATTTTTGGGACTAGATATTGGAACCGAGCAGGTTAAGGCAGTACTTGCAAAATACAATGCTGATAGCGGCTAGCTGGAGATTATTGGTGCTGGACATGCTAAGCAAAAATTGAGTGATATGCAGTCAGGTACTATTACAGATATCTCAGGAGTGATTACTAATTGTGATCAGGCAATCAGGGAAGCTGAATCTCAAGCAGATCAGGTCGCAAAACAGGTGGTGATTGGGATAGCTGGAGAGTTGGTGCAGGGTAATAGTTTTGATTTGAGATACCAACGTAAGAATCCTGAGCTAGAGATTAATAAGCTTGAGATTAATGATGTGTTAGCTAAATTACAAGCCAAAGGACTGGGAAAGGCCAGGGACAATATTAGCTGGGAAACTGGACAAAATAATCTGGATATTCGTTTGTTAAATTCAGCAATTACTCAAATAGTCATCGACGGCTACCAGGTCACAAATCCAATAGGCTTCAAGGGTGAACATGTCACGATTAGGGCTTTCAATGCTTTTGCTCCAATGATTCATATTGCAGCAGTTGAAACTATTTCTAAGAATTTAGACCTGAGTCTTACGACAATTGCTGCTGAACCTTTTGCTGTAGCTAAAAGTGTTCAGGAATTGGGCAAAGAATCTACAAGTGCAATTTTTATTGATATCGGAGGTGGGACTACGGATATTGCTATAGTTAGTGAAGGCGGAGTGGCTGGAACAAAAATGTTTGCCCTGGGGGGTAGAAGTTTTACAAGAACTCTAGCAAGTATTTTTTCTATTAGTTTTGAACGAGCTGAAGAACTCAAGCTAGCCTATAGCACTAGTAAATTGGTCGAGCAAAAGTCTAAAAAAGTCAAAAAAGCTCTAGCAGATACTGTAAATCTTTGGCTGGAAGGGGTTAGATTATCCTTAGAAGAATTTGAAGATCTTGATCAGTTGCCTAATAGAATTTTACTCTGTGGGGGAGGTTCCAAGTTAGCCGATTTGATCGAGGCACTTGAGAACAAAAGCTGGCACAAGGAAATTGGATTCAGTAGAAGTCCTGTGATCAAATATATTCAAAAGTCTCAGATATCGAGGGTTGTTGATTCATTAGATTTGGTATCTGGTCCAGAGTTTATTACTCCGCTTGCTTTATTGGGTCTAAGTATAGATACTATTGATAATGATTCAAGCTCAAATATTCTTAGTAAATTTAATCAGGTAGTGAAGAATGACAGAAGATAATAGTCAAATAATTTATTTAGAAGCTGATGCAGATATTACTGAGGTTACAAGGTTATTTAGTCAATCAAAATCAAGTAATATTCGTCTGGTAGTTCCTGCCAAGTCGGGTCTGCTCAGGAGCTCGATCAACCTTAGATTACTTGGTAGACAGATCAAGAATAGTAATAAGCAGGTAATATTGGTTTGTCCAGATCAAGCGATTCAGAAATTGATTTTAAGAAATGGGTTGGATGTTGCTAGTACAATCAAGTCAGAGCCACTAGAGGCAGAGCTAGTCTTGCCCAGTCAATTGGATACCTCAACTCAACAAGTTCAGGTAGTCAATCAAGATAACCAGTTAGACTTAGAGGAAGATTCTGAGCATGGTCAACAGATTGAAAAAAGTGATGACTTGTTAGTTACTAAAGATGATACTGATACTGAGCCTGAGGATAAAGAGATTATACAAGACCCTAAAACTACTTTTATTCAGTCAGATTCTAAAGCATTAAGCATTCCAGATTTTGATCATTTCAGAAAGAGAATCTTGATCGGGCTTGGACTTGGATTAATGGCAGTGACTTTGGTAGTTATTGGAGTCTTATTGCCCCGAGCTGAAGTCAAGATTAGTTTGCAAGCTGACCAAGTGCCAGTCGACCTTCGTTTGGATAGGTCAGAGTTTACTACTGGGGAGATTGGCCAGGTAACCGATAGCGAGACCCTGACCACTTCAGTCGTTGCTAGTGAAGAAAAAGACCTGGGTAAGGTCGCTCAAGGCCAGATAGTGATTCAGAATTGTGAAGATAGTGATACACATAGTCTCAAGAAGGGTGCTAGACTGACTGCTAATGGCTTGGTATTTGAGTTAGATCAAGTAGTCACTATTCCAGCTGGAATTTTTAGCTCTGGGGGGACTGTTTGTTCCACTCCACTTGTAGAGGCTGGAATTAAGGCAACTGATAAGGGCTCTGACTTCAATTTATCTCAGGCTAGTTTTGATTTTGCAGATCTCAGTGCCAATTTCAAGGTTACTGGGACTACGAGTGGTGGTGAGAGTAAGATAGTCAAGGTAGTTTCTCAGGCAGATATTGATACTGCCAAGGAAAGATTAGTAGCCACCAATAGTCTTGATCAGTCAGAACTGGTCAGCCGAATTAGTCAAGATAGTAGAGTGATAGAGGGTAGTTATGCGGAAACAATTGATCAGGAAACTGTGGCTAATCCTGCCGGGAGCCAAGTTGATCAGACTGAGCTAAAGATTACTGTTGTATCTAGCTTGGATTACTTAGAAAATACAGCCATTAGTCGGGTTCTGGATCAGTCTTTGCTAGATAACTCTGATGGTAGTAAGCAGATATTTGATAATGGTCTTGAAGATGCTGGATTAAGCTATCAGGATGGACAAGTAATAATTACTACTACAGGATACCTCGGACCAAAGTTTGATCAAGAGCGAATCATTAAAGAGTTACGATTTGCTAGCAAGAAACAGGTTCGTGAGATAGTCAAGAAACATATCAACTATCAGGATTTACAAGTCAATGGAGGGATTACATTTTTGTCGAGGATGCCAATCTTTGATTCGAAAATTAGCCTGGAGCTCGAAGTCACAAATATTTAGAGGTCAGATATTTTGTGTTGTACGACTAGACTTATAGCCCCCGTAAACAAAACCTGTACCTTATGGTACATAACTATCACTATTACTTCTCATCATATCTACATATATGATTTATTACAATAACAACAATTCTAGGTCTATAATCTATCACTCCCAAGCGAACAGGTTTTGTTTTTGGCAGCTATACCTAGAAATCCTGAAGGGGTTTATTGGTATCTAGAAATATAAATAAAAACAACACAAGTAATCACGCGGTCTAACATTTTCATATATGGGTTCCCAGAGCTTTTTAGATGAAGATAGGAAAAGTCCAGTATGACAATACGGGTTTTGTTTGGTTGACACTAGCTAAGCGGTTTGTTAGAATTCTAGCTAGTATCTTTGTTGTTTGTATAAGTAAGTGAGGTACTGAGTTAATTAATATGGAGTATTGCTATTAGTAAGTTTACTAGTGTCTCTACTGTTCTAGTTCGTCGAAATAAATCCCAGAATCCAAAATCTACTGCCAGTTACCAAAATCAGAGTAAGTCTAGAAAAGAATTACGATTGTTCTTACCTGTTATTTACTTAATGCTGGTTGTGTTTAGTCTCAACTTTCAACTACTCCCCAATATCTTGGTAGCCACCGACCATGGCCAACCTCAAAGTTTTTCAAAAGGCCTGGATAGCTATGGTTTTTTGCAAGCTACTAGTGATATAGCAAAGTTGGCACCAATAGCAGAATTACCAAACCAGGGTTCTAGTGCAGGCCAAGAGATTAGTGCTAATGATTCCACCAGCCTAGATACAACTGGTGGTGATTTTATCACTAAGCCCAAGCCAACTTTGACTGAAGGTAAAGCTACCAGGGATGTAATAGAATATCAGGTCAAAGAAGGTGATACTATCTCAACAATTGCTAGTAGTTTTGGTTTGACTACCGATACTGTTAGGTGGGCAAATCAATTAGATCAAGATCAGGCACTTGGGGTGGGAGAAAGTTTAAAGATTTTGCCTATTGATGGGGTGTTGCATTGGGTTAAGCCCGGATCTGGAGATACCCTAGATCAACTATCTGCTCTGTACAAAGTAGATAAGAAAGTAATTATCAGTTATAACCAAATTCTTGATAATAAGCTTGAGGATGATATAGTTCTGGTGGTGCCTGGAGGTAAGATAGAAGAGGCAGAGGTTAGTCAAGAAACTACCCAGAATCAAGTAGCCCTTGATCAGCCAGCTACTGCCCAAGTTACTGTCCAGCCAGTTCAGAGTGCTCCTATTGCAACCCAACCAGAGGCATTGACTAGTTATAGTGGAGGTTATAACAATTATGCATATGGATACTGCACTTGGTATGTTGCGAATCGTCGAGCGGTCCCAGCTAGTATGGGTAATGCAGTAAATTGGTATTATGCAGCCCAGGCTGCTGGATTTGGTGTCGGTAGCCAACCGATAGTCGGGGCTGTAGCTTGGACGCCAGCTGGCTATTATGGTCATGTGGCCTATGTTGAGGCTGTAGAGGGCAATCAGGTATATGTTTCAGAAATGAATTATGCAGGCTGGGGAGTAGTATCTTATCGTTGGGTATCTGCCAGTGCATTTAGTTATATTTACTAAGTTGATATTCAATGTTTATTGATCAGGTTAGGATTACCGTCCAAGCAGGGCGAGGTGGTGATGGCCGGGTTAGTCTACTGAGCAATAGAAGTCAGGCCAAAGGGGGTCCAGATGGTGGTGATGGTGGTGATGGTGGTGATGTGATCATTCAGGCTAGTCACAATTATAGTACCCTTAGTCATTTTCGTGGTAAAAAACGCTTTAGTGCTGAGAATGGACAGATGGGAGATAAATTTAGACGACATGGTAAGCGTGGTCAAGACATTACCCTTGAAGTGCCTGTAGGTACGGTGATTAAGTCGGAAGGGGAGGTCATAGCCGATCTAGTAGCCAATCATCAGGCTGTAGTGATTGCGAAAGGTGGTGAAGGGGGTTATGGCAATGCTCACTTTACCTCATCCAGGCGGCAAACACCAAGATTTGCTGAGTTGGGTCTAGCGGGGGAGAATCTGGATTTGGATTTTGAATTGAAACTTTTGGCAGATGTCGGCTTGATAGGACTTCCCAATGCGGGTAAGTCGAGCTTAATATCAGTCTTGACTAGTGTCAAACCAAAGATAGCCAACTATCCATTTACCACTATTGTGCCAAAGATTGGGATTGCCAATTACCATCAGCACAGCTTTGTGATTGCAGATCTACCAGGCCTGATAGCTGGTGCCAGCCAGGGCAAGGGTTTGGGTCAGCAGTTCTTGAGGCATATTGAAAGGTGCAGGGTATTGGTGGAGTTGATCAGCATCGAGAGTGAGAATTATCTAAAAGATATTGAAACAATAATCTCCGAGCTTCAACAGTATAAATCTGGTATATTGCTAAAAAGAAAAATAGTGTTTGTTGTTAGTAAGATCGATTTACTTGCTGGAGATAAGAAATTGCTTGATCAATATTTATCACAGATAAAAAAGGCTATAGATAAATTGGTAAAGAAATATCAACTGGACATAGACTCAGAAATAGTAGCAGTTTCTTCTTTGACAAAGACAAATCTTGATCAACTTAAATCTAGGCTCGCAATCCAGCTTGAAGCATGGGATCAAGTAGTTGAGACCGAGCAAGAAGTTGAGATGATTCCCGTAATTCGTGCGGAGGATGATCCAGAACTTTATTTGGTTGAAAAATTAGAAGAGGGCAAGTATATAATAAAAGGTCAGAAGATAGAACGTTTTGCCATGAAGACAAACTTTGACCAAGATCAGGCTGTGGCAAGACTGAGAGATATTTTAGTCAAGATGGGGATAGATCGAGAGTTATCCAGGCAAGGTATTAAGCTCGGAGATCAAGTAGAGATCGCCAACAAATCCCTAGAATACTAACAAGGGTGACACCGTACAAAGCAGGCCACGTATTGTATGGTTAAGGTATTAAGTCAAAAGTTGTCTCCAAAAAACGTTTACGGTGTCTTCTTGTCTTGGCTATATAGATGAAGGAGAATATCTTGGCTCTTGAAGATATTTTTTGACACTATTAGTCCTATTCTGGGTAGGTATCCTATTATTAGTCTTGCTAAAGCATTAGCAATTTGGTATATTTACTTGGATGGTTTGATAAGTTTTATTTTGATTTCTTAATGGAGGACAGGAGTTGATTGGGATTAGACGGTTAATCAGTGTATTATTGGGGTTGAGCCTGGGTGGTTATCTGCTATGGGGATATATAGCTGGAACTCTACCTCAGGAGCCAAGGCTGGAGGCAGCAGGGGACTATTGTATAGAAGGTTTTTATCAGTATGTAGATGGCTATTTAAAGCTTCTAGATTCTGTTACTGGAGAGTATATTGATATTGGTACAAATGTTTCAGCTGAAGCTCAATTGCAATCAAATCTGCCAGTTGCTAATCAAGATATTGACATCAATGCTACTGGATATAGTACAATCGATAATCAGTTTTATTCAATTATTACTGATCCTATCAATACCGATGATCCAGAATTCAATGGCCTTAGTGGCAGTAGTGCCAATACCCATCGACCGAATTTCGTCCATTTAGCAGTTACAGACCCAGCAACAGGTTTTGTAACAGATTTAGGGGAAGTTTATAACATTAATAATAGCGGTCAAACCTTGAGAAATGTTTTGCGAAATGCTCAGAGTTGGTTTGGGGGGAGCAGGGATGAATGGGGCCCAACTTCGATTTCGATGGGGGACATGAATGGCAACTTTTTGTATGTAGCAATCGGCGGCCGTAATGATATAGATAATAATATATATGAGATTGATGTGACCAATAATACTTTTCGCAAGATTAATGTTACTTACACTACGCAAAATAGCCCAGGAACAGTAGAACTGGGTGGCGATCTAGTTTATCACGACGGTTTTCTCTATTCTTTGGAAGGGGCACATTCTAGTACCGCAGACAACCCAAGTAGGTTAGTAAGAATTAATCTGGCTACTGGACAGGGGTATGCCCTAGATATAGCTTCATTGCCACATCAAGATAGGACTTATGGAGCACTTTGGATTGCTTTTGATGGTACAGAATATCATATGTACGCTAATGATACAGGTAATAGTACTGGTGACGGAACTGTGTATGAGATAACTAATTTTGTATCAGGCACACCAGGGTCAAAAGTCCTGGTTAAGACTGAAGTATTCTCAAGAAATGACGGGATGAGCTGTCCGGATGCAGATGTCCCAGCATTTGGTATAGACGCCGTAGATGACGAAGATAGTACAAGCTTTCAAACTCCATTGATAATTGATACTAAGCCAAACGATCGCTATAACCTAGAGGGAGATATGTCTAACTGGGACACCCTATCTGAATCTGGAGGTACAGTTGTATACGATCCGATCACTGAGACTTTCGTTTATACTCCTGCAACTGGCTTTTATGGTATAGATAGGTTTAATTACACGATTTGCTTACCTTTACCCTCCACCCTGTGTGATACTGCTACAGTGACTATTACAGTCACTACTAAGTCAGAATTATTTATCGACAAGCAGGATGATTATTCAGACGGCCAAGTGGTATATCCTGGGGATATTATTAGATATACGATAACTTATGGTCATCACGGTGATATTGACCATAATTTACTCAATGAAACATTGACGGAGACTGTTCCACTAGGCACTACATATCTTGATAACGGATTGTGGGATTGTAGTGATTTGAATGGCAACCAAGTATTTGATGGTGGAGACACATGTATAGCCACTACCGAAGAACTATATGCAGATAGTGAATACCAGATAGAGTTTGAGGTCAAAGTTGATGATAATATCGATATAACAAATCAAGGTCAGATTGATAATATTGTTTATTTGAGCAATAGTTCCGGAGAGTCTATTAGCTCGGAAGAAGTTACATTGGTTGGTGAAGATTTGATTAATCCTATTGATCCAGAAGATCAAGATAATAGTGAGGGTGGAGAGGGTGATGATAGTAAAGAGGATAATACCAATAATAGTGCGGTAGGAGGGGCACTAGATGCAATATTAGCAAAGACTGGCCTCAAGCCTAGTTTTGTGATGTTGATATTCGGTTTGACGATTGTTTGTTGCATTTATCAAGTACGTAGGTTTAGTCGCTAAGGGGGTGTATAGTTTTGTGTTATCTACTCAGATCATAAGTAAGTCTGATGCTGTTATCATTAAGGTATTAGCTTAGCAAGGTGATACCGTACAAACTAGATCATTCATTATATAGTTGAGATATCAATCCAAAACTTATCTCTAAAAAAGCCTAAGGTGTCTCCGGTATTGCGGGCATTGCGTACAGAAACAAAAAAAACCACTTCTCTCGTCGTGAGAGGAGTGGTTTTAGAGAGACGGTTGTGGTGGAGTATGGCGGATTCGAACCGCCGACCTCTTGCATGCCATGCAAGCGCTCTAACCAACTGAGCTAATACCCCATATACTATCTGCAGAGATATTATAACAAGATTGACATTAAACTGGAAGTTTATTTTGGGTTATCACAGTTTTTAACAAGTCAAAATTAGTCTGTTGTCTTGAGTAAGCTAATCGAAGTATCCAAGCTAATTAGCCCACCCAAAAAATTCTCAAGTACCCGACTATCTGGAGAGTCACCAGGTATTTGTTCCCAGAAAGAATAGTCAGTCAGCCATACTGTCTGCAATCTATTCTCAAGGTCAAGAACAACCTCGGGATTAAGTCCTTGGTTATCAAGTAGGTATAACAGGTTTAATACTTGGTTGAGAGATTCAAAACGTTGATCTAAGCCAACACTAACTAACTGTCTTTGATGGTAATAGATTTTTGCGATGCCTATCTGAAGTACCAACTCAAACTTGTCAGCTTTCAGTACCTTGATCAAATCATAGACCTCTTGCAGTTGATGACTAGTGATTGGCTTGGTAATTTCAAGATCTAGTGTTACTTTTTGGTTAATATCCAATTCATAGGTAAGCCCTAGGAAATTTCTCGGCCAATTTTGGGTTTGAATCTGGATTGTTTGAGGATTGATCTCTTCTAGGTAATTGGTGTCTGACAATTGGTAAGTATTTTTTAGCTTAAGTTTTGGACATATCAAGGATATTAGTTGATCGATCTGATAATTGGCTACTTGATTGACCTCAAACTTGGGTGCAGACTCTATAGCTAGCGGCTGGTCTGAGCAGTATTTAGTATAAGAATTATCTATTTGATACTGGTCGGTTCGTTTTTCAATCCTTAGCTTATTACTAATATGGTGGTATGTTACGATTACTATAATTGCTCCTATGGCAAAACAAATTGCAATCAAGCTGGGCAAGAGTATATCAAATTTTGGCCTAGGTATCCCCATTTAGATTCCCTTTCTTTCCCACTTTTGCCAACGCAGTTTGCGCTTTCTGATACTCAGGTAGACACTCTGCATTAAGGCTAGGTATTCAACCCAGACCAAGATATAGATTAGCGGCCATAGATAAATCCAAGATAAGCCAAACTTTAGTTTACGTTCTGACACCTCAAATATTGCTAAGATAATGAATCCTACTGCAAAGAAACTAATACTTAGTGCTAATCCCAGTGGGTTACGTTTGATTACATTGTCGATAAAGAAGTAGCTCAGAGAGATAGGTTCGATCAGTAGTTGAAGCTCAAGCAAGATAGAGCTTGGTAGTAGACCCCAGGTCAAGAGCTTGTTGTGTTGTGGCTTTCTCGAGAAGAACATTTCACGGTATTTGTCAAAAGTTTCAAATCGACCCTTTTTCCAACGGATCCTTTGTTTGACTAGTCCATAGATACTACTTGCTCCTTCGGTGTAACAAACTACATCACTAGCATACTTACTCTTTAGGCCATGAAATTGTGTTCGAAGTGACATCTCTATGTCTTCCGTAAGATTTGCAGTGTCAAACTCTCCAAATTGATCAAAGGTCAATGATTTGCGAAAGGCTGCACAGGCACCACCAAAAATGTACTCAATACCAAGTAGAGAATTTGCCTTCTTGGCATAAAAGCCAAAGCTATACTCAAAGTATTGGAGGTAACCAATCAGGCTTTGATAATTTGCAATCTCTACTCGCCCTACCAAACCAGCTAGACTAGGATCCAAGAAGTGATTAGAAAGATTATGCAATGCCTGTTTGTCCAGAATTGAGTCAGCATCCATAGTCATGATTACTTCAGAATTAGCCAGTTTGAGTCCCTGATTGAGGGCATGGCCTTTGCCAGCATTGGCTTGATAATGATAGATGATATTTTTGCCTTTATGTTTTTTTAAGAAGGCTTTGATGAGTTTGTCAGAGTTGTCAGTTGATCCGTCATTGATAATAATTATTTCTAGATTTGGATAATTATTATCCAGGACAGATTGAATTGTTTTGGTAATTCCTACTGCTTCATTCCAGGCTGGGATGATCACACTGACTGAGATAGGTTTAATTCTTTGTTTATCATAATTTTTTATTCTAAGACTCTCTTTGATATCATATATCGGTGCAATCAGCATAACAAAAAGGTAGCGAACTAGGAGACTTGCTGTACCAATGATTACAACCAGTCTTAAGGCTTGGTAGAGAAAATCAACTATCAAGGCTCTTTCCTGGTTTGAATTGATAGATCTTAATAGGTTGAGTAGCCAAGATAATAGATAGATTAGAGCTTTCGGGTTGTTTTGATAGCTGATCTACTGAATCTATACTGTCCAATATATAGACTCGTCTATTGTTATTTTCTGAAGCAGTGTCTTCAATTATAAGAGGTGAGGACAATTTCAATCTTTCAATCGAATCAATAGAGCCTTGGTCTGCTAGAGTTACCAATAGGCTATCTGAGTCTCGCCAATACAGATTTTGGCCATAATCTATGTATATTTTATCTAGGGTTATTGGATAATTGACCTTCTCTACAGATAAGCCAATTGGGCTAATGAGATAGATATTTGGTCTACTTGTATCAAAATTTTGATTGTGGCTTAAATCTTGGTTGATTATCTTAACCCCTTGCACAAGAGGAAAGTCTATCGCCAGACTTTTTTCAATACTTGAACCAAAGATTATTAGAGTTACAAGGGAGATTAGGCAGTAAAAACTCAATCTAATGACTTGTCTTAGTCCAATACGGTAGGGTATTTTTGATTTGATTGGGTTAGTATGTTGGGCTTGATCTGGTTTTGAATTATTGAGCCTAGTAATCAATTTGGCAACAATATTTAATACTAAACCAGAAACAATGAAGAAAGCCAAAATATCTAGTAGGATTCCGTGGCTCAATCTCAGGGAGTGGTAGATCGAGAATATGCTAGATAGCCTAGATAGCATTGATACTACATCGACAGCTTAGGCTAAATACACTACTTGGAGCTAAGATCTCCATAGTAGAATTGCCTAGGACATTATAGTGATTAGAGCCTATGGTTAGGTTCAGGGTTCTATTGTTTGTATTGTTTACAAATATGCTTGATTGGTTAGGATCTAACTCGATTTGATAGGAATTTAGCACTTGATTATTAGGGCTAAGGCTAGAGAGATTGAAGTTGTTTGGCCTAGGTTGCAAAATGGGCAGTAATGGTTCAATTGGCTCGATGGGTAAGAGGGGATTTGAAGTAGTAGGGATTGTAATGTTATCTATCTCGGATGAATTGTTGGAACTGGATCCAGGAAAGTTATTGACTGATGTAGTGACTTCTTCAGGTTGAATTTGGATAGCCGAAGTGTCTTCGGGGTTTTCTGCTTGGTCATCTTGACTGTTAGCTAGGGTTGAATTATTTGAATTGGTATCAGATGTAGTGACTTCTTCAGGTTGAATTTGGATAGCCGAAGTGTCTTCGGGGTTTTCTGCTTGGTCATCTTGACTGTTAGCTAGGGTTGAATTATTTGAATTGGTATCAGAAGCAAGGGCGGTTTGGTTAATGGATCTGGAATCATTTGTCTTCTCAATTTTGACAAAATTGGGTAGATCAGCTAGATCAAAACGCAATTTGATCGGACTCCTGATTGCTAGATCTAAGCTAGTTCCCAGTATCAATAATAATGCTATATGCAATATGAACTTTCGTTTTGTAAATGTTTTGCTTGACAACTTCAAGTTGACCTCCTTTTATTCAATTCCTCTTAAGACTATTATAGGGTATTTTAGATGAATTTACTAGCGGCCGTAATCTCTCACATGTCGCGGACAGTCCGTAGTATCTATAATCTAGTAAGGCAACAAAAGTCGCGGACAGTCCGCGACAATTTAGGGCGCCAAAGAGGACTTGGTTGGTCATAAGATGATGGTTAATTTTTTAATAAAAAAGGGGAGGTCAAGGGTTGCTATTTTCTCCAAGTGGTTTATAATATATTTGTTCAATAAAAAGAGGAGGAGAGCAAGTGTCAGATGTTACAACAGGTCAGGTTTTGGGTGTCTCAACAGTATTGGGAGGAGCAGGAGCTGCAGTCACTAGCTTAGGAGGAAACGGGTCAGTTTTGGGGGATAGTGTGACTAGTGGGGTAGGTGTATTGCCCAATACCGGAGTTGCAATCGGGATTTTGATTGCAGTAGGTGTGGGTTTAGTCTTAGCTCTACTGACAGTTACTCGTTTACGTACCAAATCATCAGCAAAGTAATCTAATAGATTTAATTGTTTTGAGTTTGACTGGGGTATTCGATCTGATTGCTATGATCAATTTTATATTGGTCTTATTGGGTATTAGTGTATATAGCTATATATTTTTTGCAGCAATTTATTATAATCGATTGTATAAAAGTTTGATCAAAAATCAGGATGGACCAGATGAGGACAAACAAATAGAACAAACCAGTCAGTCAGAAATTAGTCCAGTGTTCTCAGATATTAGTACTAGCTCCAATTATTTACCTAGTATCACAATCATCATCCCTGCCTACAATGAAGAGAAGGTAATTATTCAGTGCTTAGAGAGTATTGCTAAAGTGGAGTATCAGGGGCTTAAGGTTGTTGTAGTGGATGATGGTTCGAGGGATCAGACAGCAAAACTAGTCCGTAATTTCATTGATCAGCATCGATTGTCTCCCAATCCATATAAGCTAGAATTCTATTTGCTCAACCAAGCTAATCAGGGGAAGGGTGCAGCGCTCAATAGTGTGATTTTTGATTATACTGATAGTGAGATAGTTGGGTGTCTAGACGCTGATAGTGAGATTGATCCTCGGGCAGTAACCAATGCGATCAGGCATTTTAACCTTGATAATTCAATTATTGCAGTTTCGAGCTATATTGATGTGATTAAAAAGCCGAGCTTGTTTTATTGGCTACAAAAGATTGAGTACCTCATAGCATTTGGCCTGAAGAAAGGGATAACTAGGGCAAATATGGATTATCTACTTCCTGGTCCGGGGTCATTTTTTGTTAGAGATAGTATTATCAAGATCGGAGGCTATGATCACGATACTATTACCGAAGATCTTGGATTGTCGTTGAAGATAGTTGACTCTGATCTAGAGAACAAGAAGCTGTATTTTGCTAGTGATGTGATTACTCGGACGGATCCGGTATCAAGTTGGCAGGATCTATATCGCCAAAGAAAGCGTTGGATTAGAGGATGGTTTCAAAATCTTTTAAGATATCGCAATTTGCTGCTAAGTACAAGCAAAAGGCATAGCTGGCAATTGACAGTATTTTATCTTCCCTATCTGGTAATTAGTCAGTTTTTTGGTGTATTCCAGATTAGTATTTTATTTGTAACAATTATGATTAGCTTGATTGCTGGTAATCCCTGGGTCTTAGTGCTGCAAATCATATCAATACAAGCATTGATATTTTATTTTATCTTTACCGATGCCAATATTCTGCCGAGTAAAGAGCGCTGGAAGTTAAGTCTTGGCTCATTTTCTGTGATCGGGATGTTGATGGGGCTGAATCTTTTGCAGGCTGGGATTACGATTGGTGAGTACGGAAGGCTACTTTGGAGTATAGTGAGGCCAGATGTCAAAGATTCTGGTAGTTGGCAACATGTTTCCCGGAGTTAGATTTTCTAAGCTTGTAAACCTTCTGTAGTACCGATCAATTCTCAGGATTATTGAAAGTACTTTTTTGTTCTGTTAACTAATTAACTAACCCTCCGAAGGGAGGGATAGAGCTTTTGTGAGAAAAAAACAGTCTTAATATTGAATAATCTCTATTTCGAATTCCCGTCATTAATTTATCACTTTCCGAGATCCTACTAACCCTTCTATTACGCCCTGAGCTCCCCCTTGTATCATCCCCCGAAACCCCATCTCTCTTTGTCATCCTCCAAAACTCGAAGGCTCCTCCTCTCGTCATCCTCCGAATTCCCAAGGGGAATTACGGGGGATCTATCTCTACTGAGATTTGGATAATCACTTAATGCTAATGCTGGATCTCCATAATTTCTTACAGAAAGTTGGAAGATGACGGAGTTGAAGGGAAGCTTTGGAAGATGACGAGAAGAAAATCAATGCAGAAAGGAGAGGTAGGTTAATAGAGCCTGAAGATGAGGAGATAGGTAAGTCTACCTACTATCAGATAGTAGGATGGGATTTTGATATCTACAGGATAGCCTCTGGCTGATTCTTTTGCATTATTTCTTCGAGTTCCTTAAATTGCGTTCAGAACGGAAGATGATTTTATTTGATAATTACGATATACTAGAAGTAGCGGCTGAGTAGCTCAGGTGGTTAGAGCACCAGATTCATAAACTGGAGGTCACAGGTTCAAATCCCGTCTCAGCTACCAGATATTAACAAGACAAGGAATAGGATGCAAAAATATAATCCAGTTGAGTTAGAAAAAAAATGGCAGAAAGTCTGGGAAGAGACAGGAATATATGCCACCCCGGATCAACCGAAGAAGCCTTACTATTGCCTGGTAATGTTTCCTTATCCAAGTGGAAATTTGCACGTAGGACACTGGTATAATTTTGCTCTAGCAGATAGCTTTGCTAGGTTTCAGAGAATGCAGGGTTATGATTTGCTGCATCCAATAGGGTTTGATGCTTTTGGATTACCTGCTGAAAATGCTGCTATTAAGCGAGGATTGGCGGCTGATCAGTGGACTACAGATAATATCAACCAGATGAAGCAACAGCTCAAATCAATTGGAGCCATTTATGACTGGGATCGTATGATAAATACATCAGATCCAGAATATTATCGTTGGACACAGTGGCTCTTCTTGCAGTTTTATAAGTCCGGTCAAGCATATCAGGCTGAGGCTTTGGTTAATTGGGATCCTGTAGATCAGACTGTGCTTGCCAACGAGCAGGTTATAGATGGTAGGGGTGAGCGATCAGGAGCCCTTGTGGAGAAAAAAAGACTCAAACAATGGTTCTTTAAGATCACGGACTATGCAGATGAATTACTTGATGAGTTA
Organism: Candidatus Saccharibacteria bacterium; assembly: GCA_017983775.1. NCBI lineage: Bacteria > Candidatus Saccharimonadota > Candidatus Saccharimonadota bacterium. The sequence goes on from JAGOAT010000002.1 coordinate 35,062, forward strand.
GACAATCTAGATTGGCATGACAATATCAAGCAAATGCAGCGCAATTGGATTGGCAAGAGTCAAGGTAGCCAATTTGGGTTCACTGTAGAGGGTAAAGAGCTAATGATCGAAGTCTTTACTACTAGGATCGATACTTTGGCAGGGGCAACATTTTTGGTCTTAGCTCCCGAACACGAATTAGTCGAAAGGATCATTGATGATCAGTACCGAGCAAAGATTAAGGATTATCAAAAACAAGTTGCCAGTATGACAAATCTAGATCGAATTCAGTCCGATAATAAGGATGGAGTATTTACGGGTGCTTATGCAATAAACCCCTTGACTGGTAAAAGAATGCCGATTTATATTGCGGAGTATGTCTTGCCAGAATATGGTACAGGGGCAATTATGGCCGTTCCTGGACATGATCAACGAGATCATCAATTTGCCACCAAGCATGGCCTAGAAATTATTGAAGTGATTGATTCTAATGGACTAGATTTAGTCGATCAAGCTTATGAGGGTGATGGTAAATTGATCAATTCAGGACAGTTTGATGAACTTAATCAAGAAGATGCCAAGTACCAGATTACTGAAGCTTTAGCTAAGACTAATCAATCAAAATTGGTAACAAACTACCGTTTGAAAGATTGGTTGATCTCTCGTCAAAGGTATTGGGGTTGTCCAATCCCAATTATTTATTGTGATTCTTGTGGAGTGGTACCAGTCCCCGAAGCCGATCTTCCTGTAGTCTTGCCACTAGAGCAGGAGTTTGATAACAAAATCGATTCACCCTTAAAGCGTCATCCCGAATATCTACAGCTAGAATGTCCAGAGTGTGGAGGGTCTCAGGCTAGGCGTGAAACAGATACTCTGGATACTTTTGTAGATTCTAGTTGGTATTTCTTGCGTTATGCTGATAATCACAATTCTGATAGAGCATTTGATATCAGCAAGGTTAATGCCTGGATGCCAGTAGATCATTATATAGGTGGAATTGAACATGCTGTGATGCACTTGCTTTATGCAAGATATTTCACTAAGGCTTTAGCAGACTTGAAACTGGTTGGCTTTCGTGAGCCTTTCAAGCGACTGACCAATCAGGGAACAATCCTAGGTCCAGATGGTCAAAAAATGAGCAAATCCAAGGGTAATGTTGTTGATCCTGATCAGTATGTTAGTCAGTATGGATCAGATAGCGTCCGAATATATTTGATGTTTTTGGGGCCTTTTAGCCAGGGTGGTCCCTGGGATGATTCAAGATTTGAGGGCATCACTAGGTTTTTGACCAGACTTTACAGCCTGGTAGTCGATCCTTATCGGGCAGGTGAGTTTGAATCAGATCAAGAGACAGAACTAGTGCAGAAACTGCATGCCACGATTAAAAAGCTCGGGGAGGATCTTGAAGAATTGAAGTTTAATACGGCTATCGCTAGTCTAATGGAGCTAGTAAATCTGATGCAGGATAAGAAAAATCAAGGTGTAATATCATCTGATATTTGGCATCAGAGTCTTAGATATTTGAGTTTGATCTTAGCACCGATCACTCCCCATTTAGCAGAAGAGTTTTGGCGACATCTAGGGGAAGAACAGAGTATCCACCTTCAATCTTGGCCAGCCTATGATCCTGACGTGATCGAGCAATCAGAGTTAATTATTCCAATCCAGATCAATGGTAAAAAACGTTCAGAGATATTGGTTACTCAAGGCTTAGATCGCGAAGAGGTGACTAAGCTTGTGCTTGATAATGCCCGAGTGCGACAGCTGCTTGAGGGCAGAGAACCAGACAAGATTATTGTGGTACCAGATAGAATTGTTAATATCGTGTTAGAATAGGGTGCTGTATAATTGTTATTTTTCGAATCTCTAAGAAGGAGTTTAGAAGGAGTCACTTTGAAGTAAGTTTTGGATTGAACTTTTTTCAAGTTAGTGATACAATAAATCAAAGGTAAAAGAAGAAGCAAAGAGAGGTAGTATATGGCTGTACCAAAAAAACAATCATCTAGGTCAAAGGTTCGAAGAAGACGCTCACACCAGGCAATTAAACCTGAGGGTTTGATCGTTGAGCCAAGAACAGGTCAGGCTGTACCTAGACGATTATTTAGGGCAATCAATCTAGGTCTAGTCAAGCTAAAAAAATAGCTTGTAGTCTGATAATGGCATCCAATCGACATTTAGCAAGAATTGTAGCAATGCAAGCATTGTTTGAGTTAGCTTTTGGTCTTGAGATTGGCTTGATTCAGGTAGGCGATCAATCTAGTATAAAATCAATCATTGACCGATCAATCGATGTCTACAAGATGTCAGTTAAGGATCAAGAATTTTGTAGAGATCTTTATTATGGTAGTATTGAGAATCTTGATGCACTCGATCAAATAATTGCTCCAGCTGCTCCAGAATGGCCAATTGGTCAAATATCCAAAGTAGATTTGGCGATCTTGAGACTTAGCGTTTTTGAGCTAACTACTTATGACCAGATCACTCCCTATAAGGTGATCATCAATGAAGCTGTAGAGGTAGCAAAGTCTTTTGGAGGAGAAAATTCTTCAAAATTTGTCAACGGGGTACTGGCTACAGTGTATAAAGAACAAATAGAATCTAAACAAGGGGAAGATTATGTCAAGACCGATTAGGGATAATAGACAAATGGGAAGGCGTTTGGCAAAACGCTTTAAGATTACAGCGATTAGGGAATATAGTTCAGGAGGATTTGTTTTTCGTCAAAATGGCCAGGGTGATATTGATCTATTATTGATTGAAGATAAGAGAGGGCGTTGGAGTATCCCCAAGGGGCATATTGATCCAGGAGAAACATCCGAAGAGACTGCCTTGCGAGAAATCAATGAAGAGACCAATTTAGAAAGTCTAAGGTTAATAGAATTAATGGACGAGATTTATTTTTTTTATAAGATAGAAGGTAGGTTTGTTCATATGACAGTTTTTGTCTATTTACTAGAAGCAATTAAAGGCTTTCAGGAACAGATCCAGGTAGAAGATCTAGAGTGGATCACGGAAGTCAAATGGTTTAGTGCCAAGGATGCCTACCACTTGATTGAATATCCAGATCTCAAGAGGTTGACTAAGCATGCTTACAAAAGAATTACAGGTAAGGAGTTGGTTGTCTAATGATTGACAAGCTCAAACAAGACCTCCATGGATTATTTGCTGATTTTGGCATCAAGATCAATAACCCAGACTTGATAATTAGGGCCTTTATCCATCGTAGTTATCTTAATGAGAATCGAGGTATAGATAGTGAGCATAATGAGCGCTTAGAATTTCTTGGTGATGCAGTATTGGAATTAGTGGTAACCGAATATCTGTATCGAAAATTCTCAAGGGATGAAGGAGTATTGACAAACTTGCGTTCAGCCTTAGTTAAGACTGAAACCTTATCTGAGACTGTCAAGGATCTAGGATTTTCTGATTATTTACTGGTCTCAAGAGGAGAATTAAAGTCGGGTGGTAGAGAAAGAACTAGCTTGCAGGCAAATCTTTACGAGGCAATTGTTGGAGCAATTTATTTAGATCAAGGTATTGATAAGGCTAGAGAATTCATTACTACTACTTTACTGAGCAAGCTTGATCAGATTTTATCTACCAAAGCCTATCTTGATCCAAAAAGTCATTTCCAGGAGCTCAGTCAGCAATATTTCAATATTACTCCTACATATCAGGTGCTGGATGAATCAGGACCAGATCATGATAAGTTATTTACGGTTGGTATTTTTGTTGGTGACCAAAAGTTTGGAGTGGGAGAGGGGACGAGTAAGCAGTCTGCCCAACAAACTGCAGCTGAAGACGGACTCAAAAACTTGCCAAAGCATAAACAATCATTTAAATTGTAATATAAGTAATTAAGAGAAAAGGAGAACAGTGAGTAACACAAAGTTAGATCCAAGGATTCAGGCAATCAAGACTCAGCATACTTTTTGCATGATTAAGCCAGATGGTGTTAAACGTGGGTTGTCTGGAGAAATTATTAGAAGGATTGAGACTGCTGGACTCAAAATAGTAGCACTCAAAATGATGACTGCTGATGAGGACATGATTCGTAAGCATTATCCAATGAGTGATCAGGCTTGGGTAGATCGTCTGGGGGATAAAGGGCTAGGGACTTTTGAGGAATATGATTTAGATCCAGTTGAATTTTTAGGTACTTCCGATAGGAGTCAAGTCGGGAGGCAAGTTGCAGAAACCTTGGTGGGCTATATGACTTCAGGACCTGTTGTCTGTATGGTTGTTGAAGGCGTACAGGCAATCGACATGATTAGAAAACTAGCAGGCCATACATTACCATTTAAGGCAGAAATGGGTACGATTAGGGGAGATTTTTCAGTCGATAGCCCAGGAGTAGCTAATGTTGAAGGGCGAGCTATCCATAATCTATTTCATGCTAGCGAGAACCCTACAGAGGCTGCAAATGAAGTAGCATTGTGGTTTAGTGAAGCAGATAAGCAGAAATATTTCCGTGTAGATGAATCTTTGATGTATTCAAAGCACTATTAATCAAATAGTATTTGGATCTATGCAGATTTGGGCAAGTAAAATCACTAAGATGCCGGTTTTTGATGTGTCTTTGGGTAAATATGTAGCCTGGACTAACGGTCTAATTTTTGACCCAAAGACGCTGAGGGTTAAGCTTTTTAAGATTCAGTCTCACAAAGATCAATTCTACCTGAGAGTGGAGGATATTGCTGAGATTATTGCCAAAAGGATTTTGATCAAAAGTCAGTCAGACATCTCTGAAATAGAAGATTTAATTCGTTACCAATCTTTGATCGAGCAAAGTTTGACCATGGTAGGACTTCCGGTGTTTGATGATACTGGCAAAAAGCATGGGGTCTGTAAAGACCTATTACTTGATAGCTGGGGTCTTGATCTTAGTGCCATTAGCCTCAAGCCTAGCTTGTTCAATCGTCTGCTGTATCGAGAGCGAAGAATTGATGCTTTGCAGATTAAGCAAATCCTTGATGGTAAAATTATTGTCTAAAATCGTACTTAACTTTCTAGTCCCCATTTTATTTCCGTTATTATCCGAGAAATCGCTAAACCTATATTCTCACCTTCCGAGACTCTGCTAACCCTTCTGCTATTCTCTGAGCCCACTGTAGCATCCCTCAAAACCCTCTCCTGCCCCGTCATCCCCCGTATTGTTCGCAAGGAAATACGGGGTTCCTGTTATTATTGAATTAGACAATGCAAAATACTAGATATCCCATAAATACCTGCGGGATTTTGGAATATGACGGAGTAGGGTCATCCTCTGAAACCCGAAGGGAATTATGAGGGAATCAATATTTTGTATTTGTATTTATATCCACCATACTCAGAGCTAATCTTCGGATATCCAGATATACTAGAAACAAATAATACAGATAATCCATCCCATGTAGTATCTTTTTAGATTGATATCGAAAGAAGTCCAGGATGACGAATTGCTTTTGTATTTGGGTTAGCTTAATGTATAATCATAACTAGTTTAATAAGAGCGAGAATGGAGGTATATGGGATTATTATTAGTTTTGATTATTTGGGGGTTGGTTGGACTAATTGGTTGGCGAGCTGTTTTCGAACGCTAATTTGATCGACTGATAACTGTAGCCACGCCTAAGGAGTTTTTGGTAGGTCGATGGGGTATTCTCTAGGTTGCGTAAATTAATCTGGGTGATTAGACTTTGCTCAATCCATATCTGCTCGATAGAATCAATCGCTAATTTGATTAATTCGGAGCTGAGACGTTTTTTGGTCAAGGCTTGTTTAAGCTGCAAAGGGGAACGGTGCCTGATCCTAATCGCTTCTTCTGTCCAGGCTAGAATGAGGGAGTTATCATCGACTAGCTTAGATTCGATTAAGGCATTGTGTACACCAGGGGTATAGTCAAGTTGATTTTTTTGGCAAAAGCTAATAATCTCAGATTCAAATCTTGGACTATAATTGATCCAAGTGACAATTTTGTCTAGTGTCTTCTTTTCCTCTGGGCTCATAGCTTGATAATATCACAGATTGCTTACAATTATCAGATGTGATAGGGTAGAAATTGGGAGACTTTGGTTGCCCTGGTAGCTCAGAGGAAGAGCGTCTCCGTCCTAAGGAGAGCGTCGGGGGTTCGATTCCCTCCCAGGGTACCAGCTAACTAATTGGGTATATGAGTATTTGTGATACTTGGCTTATTCCGATCAGGGCAGTAACTAAATTGCTCAGAGTATCTTATTTCATGACTACGTTTTGTTTTTATCTGAATCAGTGATAATTAGGATTGATGAAATCGATTTAGGCTGGTATAATACGAGCATGCAAAGAAAATATGAAGTAGCAATCGTCCTAAGTCCGGACTTGGAGGCAGTAGTAGCCAATAGTAAATCCAAGGTAGAGGCCAGTATTACGGAATTGGGTGGCAAGATCGTAGATGTCGATGAGTGGGGTAAGCGTCGGCTAGCTTATCCAATCAAAAAACATGAATGGGGTATATATTACTTCTTTTATGTCAAAATTGATCCCAAGGATATTTTGGAGCTAGAAACCAAGTTTCGTTACAACCAAGAGATTCTGAGATTCTTAGTAACCAGACAAGAGGAAAATAAGTAGTGTCTAGAAGCTTTAATCAAGCAATTGTTGTCGGCAATCTGACTAGAGATCCTGAGCTCAGGACTACTCCATCTGGCAAGACTGTAGTAGGATTTGGTATTGCTACCAATCGTAGCTGGAAGACTGATGCTGGTGAGCAGAGGGATGAAGTAGAATACCATGATATTGTTGTATGGGGTAAACTCGGTGAGATTTGTAATCAGTATCTCGGTAAAGGACGCAAAGCTATGGTAATCGGTAGGCTTCAGACTAGGAATTGGGAGGACAAAGATGGTAATAAGCGTCAAAAGACTGAAATCATTGCTAGTGATGTAACTTTTATGGACGGAGGTGGCCAATCAGCTAACCCCAGTGTCTCTAGTCCGTCTAGCCAATCTTCTAGTGTTGTTCAAGATATCGATGAAGGCAGTGAAGTTAATCTAGATGATATTCCATTTTAGTTAGTAAGATAGAGGAGAAGATATGAGTGATCAAGTAGATAATACCCAGGTACAAGTAGATGATCAGGTTTCTGATCAAGCTCAAATAGCAAGACAATCAGGAGATAAAGTTGATTATAAGGATATCAAGAATCTACAGAGGTACATAACCCCGACAGGCAAGATTGATACTCGACGTAGAGGTGTTACTTCCAAGCAACAAAAGAAGATAGCAGATGCTATTAAGCGTGCCAGACACTTGGCACTTTTGCCATACGTAGTAAATCAATAAGCATAGATGTATTCAATTACTGATCTCAGGAAGGATACTTTGATAGATTTGGATGGAATTCCTCATCGAGTGGTCGAATATCATCACGCTCAATTGGGTAGGGGCGGAGCAACAGTTCGAATCAAGGTCAAAAATCTCGCCACCGGTCAAGTACTAGATAGGACTTATAAAAATGATGAGAAGATTGCTCCAGCTGACGTAGTACGCAAAAAGATTCAATATTTGTATAGCGATCAAGAGAATGCTAGCTTTATGGATACAATTACTTTTGATCAATATCAGGTAGGGAAATCAGAGTCAGAGGATGTCCTGAAGTATTTCCCAGAAGGGGCAGAGCTGGAGGCTTATATTTATAATCAAGCAATTGTGAGTTTTGAATTGCCCAATAATACGATCCTCGAGGTGGTAGAAGCTCCAGGTGCTGATAAGGGCAATTCTGCTAGCGGTGCTACCAAGGTAGTCAAGATGGAGACAGGTATCAGTGTCAATGCACCCCTTTTTATCAAGGTAGGTGACAAGCTCAAGGTCGATACTCGTTCTGGTGACTATCTTCAGAGAGCCTAAGCCAAGTAAAAATCATTTTTCACCACTCTTGACATAGTCAACTATCATCAAAAGTCGCGGACAGTCCGCGACAATCTTAATCTGAGAGATAGCCAACAACCGCGGACAGTCCGCGACATTTTATAGGGTGTAATATCGGTTTAGCGTAGACTTTTTATCAGTAATAAAAAAGTGCAATTAATATCCAGTAAGCTCCTTGACTTATCGGGTATTAATTGCACTTTCAATATGTTCTGGCGGGCTCGACCGGATTCGAACCGGCGATCTCCTCCGTGACAGGGAGGCATGTTAGGCCTCTACACCACGAGCCCGCATAAAAACTCAACTATTATGAATAGTTGATAGAGTAAATCCTAACATGAATGCTAGGATTTGTCTATTGGATTATTGGTAAGACTCAAGGCTTAGTCTCAAACAAAGACTAGATAAGGGTGTGAGGTTTTGCCTATTGTGTTACAATCAAAATGATCTATAAAATGGAGGTATAGAATGATTAAGGGTTTCAATAAATATTTGCTATTAGGACTGCTTGGGGTTTTGGTAGTAGGGGGATTCTTCGTTGGTTCTGCTAGACCTGTTCAAGCTGAGGAAAAGTCTGATGATAGTCAGGGGGTAGATACAGTAGTCCTGGAAGGGCCAGTGGTTAAAGTAGGTCAAGAATTAGTGGTTGATCAATACATCAAAGGGGATTTAATAATAATGGCTAGGAAGGTTCAGATTACCGGGGTGGTAGAGGGTAGTGTTTATGGTATGGCAGAAACTGTAGATTTGGATGGTCAGGTAGAGGGCAACATGCATCTTCTGGCTAGAGATATTGATTATGCCGGAGAGGTACAGGGTAGTAGTTATAGTCTTGGTCAATATTTTACTATGCAAATAGGATCAATGATCGGTGGTTCTGTAATAGCTGCTGGAGAAGGTCTGGATATTCAGGGGAAGGTTAAGAATATTTTCTTTGCAGGCTCTAGATTATTATTAGGCGGTCAAGTTGACCAAGCAAATTTACGCGTAGATAGTCTGGAGATTATTGATAGTGCAAAGGTTGGCAAGATCCAGGGGCAATACAAAGAATCTGAGATTTCTGAATCTGCAAATATAGAAGATAACCAATTGACAATGGTCGAGTCAGAGCCGAAAGCAAATAATGCGGCAAAGAGAGTTTTTATGAAATCCGGGGCAATTCTTGGATGGGCTATTGGTTTCGCTTTGCTATTTATGTTTGTGAAGTATTATTTGGTATCAATATATCAAGCCCTTGACTCCCGGAGTGGAGATCCCTTGAAAAGTTTGGGTGTAGGATTCTTGGCATCCATAGCCTCGCCATTAGTTTTGTTAGCTGGGATCATGCCGTTTATCGGCTGGTCATTCATTGGTTTAGCTATAGCTATCTGGATATTGGCTTTGACCCTAACTCCAGTGATAATTATCCAGATCATCGCAAATAAGGTTGCTAATCGTAATCTCCAAATATGGGAGATATTGGGTATAGCTCTATTGGTTAGTCTAGCTTACAGTTTGCCCTTAATTGGACTTTTAGTTAAGTATTTTGGTGTAATAATCAGTCTCGGCTTAATATTAAGGACAGTTGTCAGTAAGACCAATAAGAAATTAAACAAGAATAGACTTGCATAGACCTAAGTGCTTATGATAATCTAAGATTAACTATCGTGAGGGTAGCGTTCACAAAGCAATGCGTGAAAATAAAAACTAAAAAGTAAAGCTATTATTAAATAGAGGTGGAGTAATGATACAAAAGTTGAATTTGTTTGGTAAGCTAGGGACAAGGAAGTCAATTATTACCTTGGCAGGGTTAGGGTTGGTCATAGTTGGAGCAGTCAATATTACTTCAGTCAGTGGTCTAAATCAGCAGACTAGCAACAATCAAACATTGAGCAAGGATGTCAATCCAATTGTTAACGGTAATCCTGATTATACTACCACTACCGTAAATGCTGGTGGTGAATTAGAGTGGATTATTGAATATGGCAACGATACAGGCAGTATCGTTGATCCCGTTACTATCACGGATGATATTATTGGTGGACAACAATATGTAGGGGGGAGCCTAGATGTTCCTCTTGGTTGGGAGGAAGGCTACTCGACAAATGGTGGTAGTAGCTATAGTCCTACAGAGCCAGCAGCTAGTAGTGTAAATTCATTGCAAGCTACCGGTAACAGGATTACCTCTCCTTCCACAGGTATCAATGGTCTGATACCCGCACCAGTTGCTTCTGTCAATCAAGACAAGTCAGTCACTCATGGGGATGGTTATTTGCCTATTGTTTATCGCAGCGGAGATATTTATAGGGTATACAATATTTACCATCACAATTCTTGGGAAGATGGCGATGCTACTGGTATCATTAATTGTTTTGATGTCAACTCTGGCGATTATTGTGCTGATACTAGTTTTGATTATACTACTGGACTATATACGCCCCTAACAGGCGTTGGAGTGCAGACTTCGTGGTTTCCAGAAGGTCAGCAGGCAGTTATAAATGGCAAGTTTTATTATGCAGTTCATCAGGAAGCTAGTAGCAATGTAGGTGTTGGTTGTTTAGATCTCGCTACCGGGGTAGATTGCACTACCAATTCCTATACTCAAATTAGTGCTGATGCTCCTTGGTATACTTATGCCAATGCAAATAAAAACCACCATGCTGGTATCGAGGGTCCTGCGGTAGTGGGGGACACGCTTTATTTCTTCGTTCGTCATAGTAATGGCAAGCTCTATATGCATAGCTACAACACAACTACTGGAGTAGCTAATACCACCGGAGTTCAGATCAATACCACCGGAGTTTATCTAAATGACCCCATCCAGAGTGAGGGGGAACTGTACGTACCCTATGAAGTAATAGGAACAAAGATTTATTTTACAATCAATTTCCAGATCAGTGGCACTAAGAGTGCTCCTGAGTTTGGTTGCTTTGATACTGCTACCAATTCTGCTTGCGCAGGATATAGTTCGACTGCAATCTTACCTAACGCAACTGCTACAGCCAATTTTGCAGCCGGGGCACAGACCTGGATTTATTATTCAGTTTATCCTGTATATCTACCAAATGGTAGCGTAGATAGTGTCTGTACATCTACCCTAGCTCAGTATAATCAAGATATTAACAATCCAGCTGGGTATCAATACCCGACTTATTGTTATTCACCAACCAGTAATACACCCTACATCAACACATCGGTTCAATCTAGCCTTGAAGCCTTTTGGGCAAGCTATAGCAGTATTCCCGCAGTTAGCAGTATGGTCAACAATAGTAGTCAGGGTGTGAATGGAATGTTGATGATAGAAGAGATTAATATCAATCTCAATGGTGCTAATAGGACCTATTTTGCTACCAGAAGTAGTGATCAGTATCCTAGTAACAATGATGAAACCCAAGGTCTTGGGATAGTCGCTTGCTATGATTTTACCAATTCTCAGCCTTGTGCAGGATTCGGAACAGCCGGATTACCAGCAGGGATAGCTACTTTTGGCAACGTCAATCCTAGCCAGCTAAGTGCTACTCCGACTTTTGGTAATACTCAGGACTACGGTTACGATTACGACCAAGTAAGTGGATGTATGTGGGGGTTGGGGGATGAAGGGTACCTTTGGAGCTTTGATGCAGAGACAGGAGCAAGTCCCTGTAGCTCGATATCCGAAACTATTGAATTAGACCTTAACCCAGATAATTTCTACTGTGATGGTAAGAGTGACAATTATATTCAGGGATGGGATAGTTTGACCGTGCTAGAGCCAGGATCTGGTGTTCCTGCTACTGTTAGTTATACTGTTACAGTCTATGATGTTAACAATAATCCAATATCTGGATATCAGAATATTACATTACCAGCTAGTAATCAATTAGATCTAAGTGGAATCAATAGCACGACTTATTCTAGCTTGCGAGTAGAGGTGACTGCAGCAGATAGTAATAATGGTACTAGTTGGACTAATACTATACCTGTGATGTTGACTTTTGAGGCTACTAATAATCCTCAAGTTTGTTATCGTACAATAGTCCCAGATAATTGTGATATTACCTCAGCAGATAACACTGCAGTGGTTGATGCCGATGGTACTACAATCAGCGTCAGTGATAGTATAGAAATCATCAATCAGTCCAATTGTGATCCAGGAAGAATAGGTAATCAAGTCTGGAATGACCTAGACCGTGACGGAGTATTTGATACAGGGGAACCAGGTATCCCTGGGGTAGTGGTCAAGCTCTATCAAGGTGTTTGTTCTAGTAATACAGCCCAATCTACTCCAATTGCCACTACTACAACAGGGTCTGATGGAACCTATTATTTCAATGGACTACCAGTAGATCAAAGTTACTATGTAATTGTAGACAAAACAAGTAATAGTGTGATCAATGACTATACTTTGTCAGTTGGCTCAAACCAGTCTGCTGATAATTACTCCAAGGATGACAGTTGCTACGAGGTAAATCTTACAACTGCAAATCCAACCAATCTAACTGCTGATTTTGGATACTATGCTGGGAGAATTGGTAATCAGATCTGGATAGATTTAGATAGAGATGGTATCTTCGATGATGGACTAGAGACTGGTGTTGCTGGAGTAACCGTTAAGCTCTATCAAGGTGTTTGTAGTAGTCATACTACAGCCTCATCTCCACTTAGTACCACCACTACAGCCAATGATGGTACGTATTATTTTGATGAGTTAGCTCTAGACCAAACGTATTATGTAATAGTTGATAGGACTGGTAGTTCAATCGAGAATTATCTTCATGTCATGGGAAGTGACCAGTCTGCTGATAATTACTCCAAGGATGAAACTTGTTATGGGGTTAATTTGACCGCCGGAAATCCAGAGAATTTAACAGCTGATTTTGGTTATTATGCGTCAGGTATTGATATCGCGGTAAACAAAGAGATAGTGGGGCAGGCTGATGGTGCGACTTTAGCTAGAGGGCAAAAGTTTACTTATCGAATTACTGTCACTAATCTTGGTCCTGACGAAGCCAAGAATATTACGATCAAAGACCAATTTCCAGGAGGAATTACAGTAGAGCCTGGATCCGTTAGTTGTGTATTTAAAAATCCAGAAAACACTTGTGATATTAATCCAGCTATTAGCAACTATACGGGTATTCTGACAGAGGATCAAAATATCGGATTGTTGGTCAATCAGAAATTGGTAATTGATGTAGTTGCTACTGTAGATAAAGATACATCTGGAACAATTATCAACATAGTTGAAGTAGCGGAAAAAGGCAGAGAAGAAGTAACTTATGCGAACAATAAAGATACTGTTAGTTTTGTAGTACCAAAAGAAATTGACCTAGCTATCACCAAGACTCATGATCCGGCTCAACCAACTGCCGGTGGTATAGTGACCTACACTATTGTGGTGGTCAATAATGGCCCCGACGATGTCGAAGGCGCTACAATGAACGACAATGTTCCGGAAGTGATTACTGCAGTTAGCTGGACATGTACTGCTAGTGCTAATGCGGTATGTCTAGATACGAGTGGTAGTGGTAATCAAATAAATGCGGTTAGCAATATGCTGAATGGTGCTTCAGTAACTTATTCAGTAGTGGGGACTTTGTCAGGTAGCGCAAGTGGCGAGATAGTCAATCAGGCTTCGGTTACCGCTCCTGAAGGTTATATTGAGACTACACTTGAAAACAATACTGATTCGACTGCCTTTAGTATCGCTCCACCTGCATCTTTACCACAGACTGGTTTTACTAAGAATTTAAGCCTAGTAGGAATACTTAGTCTGATGCTTGGATTATTTATTGTCTATAAGCAACTTAGAAATTTGCCAGCAAATCAGTAGTCCTAATGAGTAAACACCCAATCAATGATTCTGATTTGGAGATGATAGTCAAGATTGCCTTATATCAGATATTGGGATTAGTATGGATGGTTAACAGTGGGGGTTATCGGATTTTCCCGATTGGTTTGGTGATTGGTTATTTTCTGACCAAGCATGAGAAGCTACGCTTAAACCAACGGCTTGAGTTTGCACCACTAGTAATGGGATCGACCCTGGGGTTGGTTGGCGTTGGTGGGGTTTACTTGGCTTTGCCTTGGTTTTAAAGATAGATACTATCCAGAGTCAGTTGGCCAAAATCCTGTAAGGATTTATGGAGATCTAACGTTTCGCATCAAGTGATTAGCTAAATGTCAGTAGAGGTGGATCCCCCGTATTGTTCTACGAACAATCGGAGGATGACGAGAGAGGAGGGGCTTCGGGGATGATAATACAAGGGAGGGCTCCAGGGACGAAACTATACTCCCGAAAACAAAACCCATACCTTTGACTGTATCTTACAGTATATAACTTTCACTATTACTTCTCATCATATCTATATATATGATTTATCACAATAACAACAATTCTAGATCTATAATCTATGACTCCCAAGCGAACAGGTTTTGTTTTGAGTGGATATAAGAACCAAGTGTCATGTTTCTTTAGGCTTGAGACGGTTGCTGTATATTTGATTAAGATCGGAATTGATCTTGAATATAGGAGGTTAGGTCGGCTATTTTGATCCTGATTTGTTCCATGCTATCCCTATCCCTGATAGTAATGGCCTGGTCTTCTAGGGACTCAAAATCGACAGTCACACATAAGGGTGTACCTATCTCATCTTGTCTACGGTAGCGTTTACCAATGCTCTGCGTCTCATCATATTCTGCCATTAGGCCAGATTGACTAACTTCTTTAAATAACTGCTTTGCAAGGTCGGTAAGAGGCTCCTTCTTGCTTAGGGGTAAGATTGCTACTTTGATCGGGGCGATAGCTTTGGCAAGTCTAAGTACAGTCCTAGTCTCACCATTAACTTCTTCTTGGTCATAAGCATTGGTGATAGCAGCCATCATTAGTCTGCCAACTCCGACTGAGCTCTCTATTACGTTAGGGACGAAACGGCTAGAGTCATTTGGATCAAAGTAGCTGAGATCTTGACCACTCTCTTTGATATGACTACTGAGATCAAAGTCAGTTCGGTTGTGAGTTCCCCAGAGTTCTTTTTTGCCATGGGGGAAATGGAAGTAGATGTCATGAGCTGCTGCTGCGTAGTGAGCTCTCTCATCATCTCCATGTTCGTGCCAACTGAGACGTGCTGGATTAATGCCCATCCTTGAAACTAAAAAGTCCCAAGCAAAATCTCGCCATTCCTGGTAAGCTTGGTCTTGAATGTTTGGATGAATGAAGTATTGCATCTCCATTTGTTCTAGTTCGCGAACACGAAATATGAAGTCGCGGGGATTAATCTCATTGCGGAAGGCTTTACCGACTTGAGCTATACCAAAAGGTAGTTTGGAGCGAGTAGTTTCTCGGACGAGTTCATAGTTGGTAAAGATTGATCCAGCTGTTTCTGGACGCAGATAGAC
>JAGOAT010000003.1 GCA_017983775.1 Candidatus Saccharibacteria bacterium
TTTCAAGACGTACCAGTTCGAGAACAACCCTAACGGTAAAATGTTACTCAGTATCCTGTTTGCCACCTCAAAGCAGTATTCTGAATACAATTTGATGGCAGATTTAGAAAAAGTTCCTTCTGGTCGGGTCGAACATACTCTACACGAACTACTCAAATGTCTGCTAGAAGACTATCACAACACCGTTAGCGTACTCGAAGAGCTTAGAATTGCTTGTAAACCAAAACTTAATAGTGCAAAACTAAATTTGAAAGTTCTACTTTAAGTTCTAACGAGGTCTAGATAGTCCTAGTAATCACCCTTACCTGGAATAATGTGCCTAATGCCGCCCCTAGGGTTCTCAACATCGCCTACATAGCGAGGTATTAGGTGTAGGTGTACGTGGTGTATGGTTCGTCCAGCAGCCTCTCCGTCATTAACACCAAGATTAAAGGCATCAGGATGATGCTTTTCAACTATTTCGTCACGGGTTACCTTAGCTAAACCATAAATGGCAGCCAATTCCTCGTCACTTAAATCAAAGAAGGATTCGACATGTCGCTTTGGAATTACTTCCGCATGACCATCGCTCACAGGGTAGTTGTCCCACCTTGCGTAGGCTAAATCGTTTTGTGTTATTACGGAGTGTCGCTCTGGATTTTCGAAATCGCAAAACAAGCATTCTGGTTTACTCATAAATACATAATACCACAAAGTTGCAAGCACGTAATACAAACGTCGTACAATGTACGTTGAGCGACATAGGGTAACAGAGGTGGAAAAGAATATTTTCTAGAAACACCCAATGTCAAGGGCTTGCGTCTACTGCACCCACCTCTGTTAAAAAACATATTATGCCATGTTAGGTTTTTCGCTGACGCAGTTTAGGTAAATATGCTGTGCTGTGTCAATAGTATAAGTAGTTTCGCGGCGATTTGTACTTCCCTACTACTGTTAACTGCGTGGAGTTGTGTGTTGCGGCTGGTGTGGGGAAAAATTCAACTCTGGTTTAACTCCCAAGAAACTCAAGCGAGGTACGATATTCTACTACTATTACAGATGTGAAGCTGATGGTTGTCAGTTTAAGAATAAGAGTGTGCGTGCGAATGTCGCACTGAACTATATGTTCGACTTTCTTGATGACCACCTATTTACTACAAAGGAAAACTATCACTCATATATTGATGACGCGAATGTACGAATTGATCGACAATCGAAAGAACTGCGGAGTAACATTGCGAGCACAACCACTCTGCTAGGTAATAAACAGAAAGAATATGAGAATGCAAAGACATTTGTTAGAAACAATCCTAGTCTTGCGGAGCATTATGATCTCGATGTATTGAAAAAAGATAAAGAGGTTATTGAAGATGAACTCAAGAAACTGAGAACCCAGCTGGAAGAATTAAGGCAGGCAAAACTCACCTACAAGCAATATCTCAAACTATTTGAATCTCTATCTGTTAAATTACGCAAAAGTACCGATATGGCATACTTGGACAAAGTGCTCGGAATTTTCTTCTCGAACTGCACAATCAAAGCGAGCGGAAAAGGCAAACAACAGAGGTATGAAATCACTCATAAATTAAACGAACCCTGGGACGGGTTCGTAAAATCAGGTAATTTCGATCGTGGTCGCCCAAAGGCGAATAACTTTGAACTCCACCTTGAGAGCATATTATTTGCATTAAATCAGTCATGGGACTCATTAAATTATGAAAAGAATACTGCTCCACTCATTGCCTTAATAGATGAGAAAGAAAGCTCCAATCAGATTAAAGGAAAGATATATGCTTACTAGGTATCATTAACCTACAAAGGTTTGAACCAAACTGCGCACATAAGGGGTGTGCTCCTGCAAATCTAAATACATCATAAAATAACTTTACAAATAAATAGAAGTGGGTTATAATATAGTTCAATGGCAGTTGATATATTGAAACCAATACCTTGTTTAGATAAGGCAAGGGAACTTAAATTAGAATATAGGGGTCACCCCATTGACAGTGACCACCCTTTGTTTAGTGAACCACTCGTACCTATTAGTGAATATGGTGTTGATGGTGTTAGTTACTATAGCCAGCCAAATAACGCTACTGTTGACCCTGTAGAGGGAGTAACGCCAAATATATTTGTTAGACGTTCAGTTGCTAAAAAACTTAGGGCTGCTAATGATTTCATTGTTGCACATAAGGGTCTAGCAGCCCTATTTGATGGGCGTATTGAACTGTATGTGCGTGATGGTTTTCGCTCTCCAATTCTGCAAGCCCATCTTCACGATACAGTTATTCCTCGTCTAGTTAGAACTCAGAATCCCGACTGGACTGACGAACAAATAGCGACCAGAGTGAGTCAAGTAATTGCCTACCCTCAGTGGTCACAAGACACTATGCCACCTCACTTTACTGGTGGAGCTGTTGATTTAAGCCTGAGGTCTACCGACACAGGAGAGTTAATTGATACTGCTCATGGTAAGGCACAAGTAGGAAAAGAAGCTATACGTACAGATTTCTTAGAAGAAGTATTAAGAGGTGGTTTGGCTATTGAAGGGCTTGAGAGAGCCTTGAATGCACGAAGAGTGCTTCACAATGTAATGACCTCAGAAGAAGTGGGTGGAGTAAGTATGGAGAATAACCCAACTGAAACTTGGCACTATTCTCTCTACGACCAAATGTGGGGTATCTTAGGGGGTCATGAAGCTGCTTATTATGGCGTCCCGCCTGAAATACCAGAAGAGCTACAGCTCACTGAAATCAAATAACCAAACCTCTACTATTAACAAATCAGGACTGTGGTAGCTTTATAAACTTAGTGGAATTGTCTTATTGCTAAAATAGTAATAGGAAACAAAACAAAAATGAACCAAAACTCACTCGCTAATCTAAAGAAATGGAACAAGGGTCAATCAGGCAACCCTGCTGGTAGAAAACTAGGTAGTAAAAACGTATTTACTGTTGTTCGTGAACTATTAGAACAAGACGCAAGTGAGCAGTTATTAACCAGCAACAACATAGCAAGCCTAACTAATGGAAAACCAACGAGCTACGCCCAAGCTATCGTACTTGCCATGCTTAAAAAAGCTCTTGAGGGCAACGTACAGGTTGTCTGTTGGCTTTCTCAGCAACAAGGGCTAAGTTATGCGTCTGAAACAACTGAAAATGGACTATTCCAATCTTCTAAATTACTGGTTGAAGTCATACCTGCAAAGCAGTCTGCACTGGATTAGCAGAGGCTTAGAGGTCTTGACATAGAAAGCCATAACCTTTATACTGTAGGTATAGTAGACGCCAACCAGAAGACTTAGTAAGACTAGGTTTCCTGCGTGGCGTCTATTTTGATTCTATAGACTACATGCAGTTAGCTTTGGCACATTAGTAGAATGCCCTTACGAGCTTCTTTGGTGGTGAAGACCCTAAAACCCTTCACTGGTCAAAGAAAGACTAGTCGTGTCAGACAGAGGAATAGTTAGAAGTGTAGAGACAGAAGGGCAAAAACAAAAAGAGGACGAGGACGCTTTACTAGAGTTGCTCAAGGCTTTAGAGAGTGTAGATATGGAAAGCCCACTGGCTGAGTTAAACGAAACAACTATTAGCGACAATAATGGTGGTCGTATCCACCTTTAGTATGCTTCACTCTTGAAGTAGAATAAGGGTAATGGAAGACGAAGAAGAAAAGGTAGATATACATAAGCTGAAATATGCTTTATATGTTCGCAAATCTACTGACGACAAAGAACGCCAGCAACGCTCTGTTGGCGACCAGATTGCTGAATGTGAAGAACTAGCAGCAAAACTTGGTGTTAAACTCGCTAAACCTTATTACGAAGATAGTGGCTCTGCAAAAATACCAGATAACCCAAAGCGCAACAGATTCAAAGACTTACTTTCTGACCTACAAGCAGGAAAAGTAGATGGCATTATGGCATGGCACCCAGACCGACTTGCTCGTAATATGCAAGATGGGGGCAAAATCTTTGGCTTAATTGATGATGGCGACATTAAAGACCTCAAGTTCGTAACCCACTATTACACCAATAATGCTAGTGGAAAGATGTTACTAGGTATTTCATTTACATTATCTACCTACTACTCAGCAAATCTATCTGACAATGTGAAACGAGGTCATAAACGAGCCTTTAAGGAAGGTAAGTCATCTGGTACTCCCAAGCATGGCTATATTCGCACAGAAGAAGGCGTGTATGTACCTGATGGCAAAAACTTTGACCTTGTTGTTGAAGCATGGCAACTAAGAAAACGTGGAATGGGCTTGCGTGAGATTGCTGATTACATGAATGAGCAGGGCTATGGACGAATCATTAAAAGCACGAAGGCAAAACGCTTTGGCGAAACAATCACTATGACTTACCAGATTCTTAGTGAAATGTTCAAAGACTCTTTCTATTACGGGATTCTTATTCAGACTAAAAAGACTATTAACCTTTGCGACTCATACGACTTCAAAATCGCAGTAAATGAAGATGACTTTAATGAGGTACAAAGACTTTCAAGAGCTATGCGTTCGCCACTGGTAACTAATAGGCGTAAAACATTCTACCCCTTGAGAGCATTAGTGAAGTGTTCAGCCTGTACTCGTAGCATGACGCCAGGCGCTTCAAAGAGTAGAGTTGGAAAGCGTTATTTATACTATCGCTGTACCAATGATGACTGTACTCGCAAGAAGAAATCCATACGAGCCTTAGTTGTGTTTAACTACATGTACCAATTATTAGAGAATGGCATAGCACTTACAGAAAAAGACTATCAGTATTATCACGATAACCTAACAGGGCAAGCCAATAACAGGCAACTTACTCTTAGAACTGAAATCAACAGCAAAGAAGGCGCACTGAAAGCTACCAAGCGTAGAATTAAAGAAATTGGCTTGAAGATTGTAGACTACAAGCAAGATAGCCCTGTATGGAAAGTAAACAACGAACAGATATTAAAACTGGAAGCCGATAGCAAAGACCTTGCAAACCAGATTACTGAACTCAAGGAAACAATGAAAGACCCAAAGCAAGAGCTACTAAGCATAGAACAATTTTTGAACCTAGCTAAAAACGCTGGTTCTAAACTGAAAGTAGCTAATGAAGTCGCTAAAGACCGTATATGTCGAATAATCTTTTTGAACCTAGTGGTAGATGAGGAAAATGTAGTGTCCTACCAGATGACAAAAGCCTTCTCCAAGCTGGAAAAGGCTCAAAAAGTCTTGAGTGGTCGGGGTACTCGGACTCGAACCGAGGGCCTCCGCGTCCCAAACGCGGCGCGCTAGCCAACTGCGCCATACCCCGAAATCTTGTCTACTTAGACAAGGCGTATTTTATCATAATCTTTTACCTTTGCCTATCAACACTCCTGTCAAATCTTGCTTTCTTATCCAGCCAAACTCTCTACTATCTATACTCAAAGCCTGATTGTCTCCTTCCACCCAAATCCTATCCCCCTCAACCTGCTTAACTCTCTTAATCATCAGGCCTTCAGGACTCTCAAAAACTACTACCCTATCGATCAGCCTCTCTCCTCTGGGCAATAAAAAACTCTGGACAAGTACCAGTCTATCTGGCCTTAAGCTCGGGGACATACTCTCTCCGCGAATTCTTAAAACCCTCAAGCCAATCAATCGGATTAAGCCTGAAGATTATCAATCACCGCTTGATAGCTGTAGCCAGGCTTAGTCTGAGCAAAAGCATGACCTACCCTATCAACAGCCTCGATCAGATTCTGAGCATCCTTGATCTCCATTGTCTTCTTGGCTTGACTAGCTGCCTTGGTCGCCTGCCAAAATAATTGATGCAGATCGGACACAACCTCCAAATGATCTGGCTTGAAGTAGTCAGTCCAAAGCACCCATAGATGATGTTTGACTAGCTCAGCTCTCTCCTCCTTGATCATCACTGCGCGCTGACGAAATATCTCGTCCTCACTGGCTTTATACTTCTCCACTGCGTTATATACAGCCTGAGCCTCAATCCGTGCTTGCGCAGGGTCATAAACTCCACAAAACAAATCACAATGAGCATAAACCTCAGGCACTCTACTACCTATCTGCTCTCCAAAAAAACCAATTAATTTCTTCATATACCCATTGTAGCTTAAATAATCTCAAAACAAAATCTCATCAAAGATCCTACCACGGTAAATAATCTTGCCAAACACTATGATTTATGGTATCTTTGTAAGGTCACAGCTTTTCAATAGTATATCCAAAATTGCATGCCAAAGAAACTTAACCCAAAACAAGATATCATCCTTTTCGTCGGGACAGTTTCCCCGCGATCTAAAGATTACTTTGATCAAGCCGTAAAATCTTTGGAATCTGAATTGAGTAGAAAACTTCATGTAATCTATATAGTCGAGAAACGCAAGCAAGAAAAGTCTAACCTGCCAAGTGATCTTGAAATCATTCGTGTCAACACCTTATCATCTCTCCAACTAGAAAAAGCCCTCTTGCCTATCCAAGATCGCCTCCTGGCAATCACTAGCTACGCCGAAAACAACATTCCCTATCTCCGTAATGTCATCCCCCATGTTCCTTACCTATTGACACCCACTATGGAATCACTCAATTGGGCCAATGACAAGATCTCTATGCGTAGACGTTTTCGTGCTTACAACCCAAAGATTAGCCCAAACTATTCCGTAGTCTATGACACCAAGCCAGAAACTATCAATAGAGTTGTCAAAAAACTCGGATTTCCCTGTATCATCAAGCCATCTGGTCTAGCTGCAAGTGTCCTCGTAACTGTTTGCTATGATCGTGAAGAACTTGAAAAATCACTCAAGCAAGTATTGGGACAAGTCAAACGAGTCTATCGAATCAGAGGCAGATTGACTGAGCCAAAAGTCCTTGTCGAACAATACTTTGAAGGTACGCTTTATTCGACTGATATCTACATCGATGCCTTTGGCAATACCTATCCTACACCACTCACCCATATTACTACTGGTCAAGATGCTGGTCGGGAAGACTTCTATGGATACATTCAACGTACTCCTGCAATCTTGCCAAAACGTAAACAAGATAAAGCCATTGATGTCGCAATACAAGGTGTCCATGCCCTAGGCCTGAGGAACACAATCTCACATGTAGAATTGCTCAAAACAAATCAAGGCTGGAAGTTAGTGGAAATTGGAGCAAGAATGGGTGGATTCCGCAACTATCTCTATGAAAAAGCTTATGGTATTGACCATGGCAAGAATGATTTATTGATTAGAATTGGCAAAAAGCCTAAGATCAAGCAACGAATCATCAGCCATGCTAATGTGATGAAGATGTACCCAAAGACAGAAGGCAAGATCATCAAAATTAGTGGACTAGAAGAAATCCAAAGACTAGAGTCTTATCAGAAGCATGACCAGAATAGCAAAGTCGGCGATGAAGCCCTATTTGCCCTGCATGGTGGCATGAGTGTGATTGATGTCTATCTAGCCAACAAAGATCGCTCCAAGTTGATTGCAGACAATCGTCGCGTAGAAAAGCTCCTTGATATCCAAGTCACAACTCAAAAACTAGACATCAACCAGCTAATCCTAGAAGCTGATCAAAAATCTTTGCCAGTGGTCGAGAATGAACTCCCTACCCTCACCAATGCCAATCAAATCCTGACTGACCGAGAAGAAGAGCAGACTAATAACTCACCGAGCTAATCCTCCCTTAGTCTAGTGCCAAAGATAATCTTACCTGAATACTACAAAGATCTAGTCACTCTTGGCCAAAACCAACGATACATTACCTATAGTGCTAGATATAAAGATCAACAAGTATTTATCAAACATATCAATTCCCCACGACTCAAAAAAAACATCCGTTATGAGATATTTGGACTGGAAGCTTTTCGACAACTTGATAGTTTGATCAAATTCGACTTTAAGGTACCAAAAATCATTGAATATGGATCAGATTACTTAGTCACTAGCTGGGCAGCAGGTCAACCCATCCAATTTGACCCTGATCAATCTGACTTCGATCAAAATATTCGATTTTTTGCTAAGAGCTTTGCCAAGATTGACTATTCTTGCCATCTGGCCAACCCATTGCCAGCAACCTTTAGTACCAAAACCAAAAATATCTACTCCAGCACCAGGCAACTCCACAAGAAATTACTATCTACCAACTACCCACAGTATTTTGATCCAAAATTGATTGACCAAGCATTTGATTACTTTAGTATCAACTCCGGCTTATTAGAAGCCAGGTTGACTCATGCCGACTTTACCCCAAATAATGTCTTGGAGTTTCACAACAAAAAGACTTTGATTGATTATGAATCTGTTAGTCTCCGCTGGCCTAGATTTTATGATCTGACCAACTTTACTTACAATAGAATGATTTTACATCCAAATCTTACGCCAGGATGCACAAAAATGATCTACCAATATTTCAAATATAATAAATCAACTGACCTAGAAAACGCCATACCCCAGCTCAACATGTCTGCCCTAATCAGGGGATTAGCGATTATCTGGGAGCTCTCATCTAACCCCAACGCCAATCATAATACCGAATATGATCTATCCCAACCAACTGCTGACCGTATATCTACTAGCTTAATGCATATCTTGAAGGATCGACCATTCTTTGAAGCATTCTAGTTATTAAGAATCTAGTGCCAGCTATGCATCCACTAGATTTACCATGGTCTATCAATAAATAATAAAGATTACCTCCTGGGTACTACTGCTAATAAGTAGCGCATACCACTAGCTCCGGGTACCTCTCTATGTAAAGTTTTATTGTCATGTATAGTCACCTGACCTGATAAGGCATTAGATTTTCATAGACAGCACCCCTTGCCCTAAACAATCCAGCACGAACTATTCTGGCAGCTCCATCGCAAATCCGTTCTCTTTGTGTCTCATCTGAATAGGGGAACAAGCTGCCTAATAATCACTTTGCAAACATAGTACAAGTACTATGTCCATCATTTTAATAGATAGCCAAGAACCACCTTCTTGTAGATTCTGACACTGGCTCTTCGCAGTGTAAGGTATTTGTATCAAATTGAACTATCTGGTTAGGTTCTGGTCTCGATCTACGAAATAGGTTACTTCTTATTACATGCAAAAAGTATCTATCTAACTCTTCATGAATGACTCCATAAGGTGTATCTGGTCGATTACAAATAGTGGCTTTTACTTCATCAGTGAGACCCTCTAGGTACTCTTGGCCATGGAACAAAATAGGACGTTGGCGAAGTATTACTAACCGAATATATTCTTGGTAATAATTCTACCCTCTTCGAAGGTTTTTGCCCAACATAATGATCCATATGTGGCAAACCGGATCCAAGTGTCTCGCCTTTTCCTAGATCACCAACCCTAAATTTAATTCTAGCATTATAACTGGTATTAAGTCCTCTTTCTCGTTATCTATTATCTTTAATATCTACCCCCAATACGAGACTAGCCAGATCACTCAATTAATTACTTCTAATCCTTGATAGTTGAATTCTGTTGCCTGATATTACCCAAGACAGTGTACCGGGATCAAAAGTTAAACTATATCTAGCACTAGTACCAATTTCCGTGCCTATTGACCGAAAGGTGTCTTCTGGATTTACTCCTTCAAGAGATCTATCCGTAAAGACAGGGTCGGTAAAACAAAAATCTTCAGGTTCTTCATGGCGTCGCATCAATCTATGCATAATATTTATATCAACACCTTATCAAATCTAGTATATAGCATTACTGTATTCATTACTTTCATTCTTAATATATTCCTTAGCTGGTGATCTATGTGATATTTACATCTTATATATACAATATTTATCAAAGATTGTCAAATGAAGCGTCCTCAAGAGCTATGAACTATAGGCTGGTTTGCTCACTATACGTTAATCCAGAATATTGTTATACTTTTTGAGTAGCAGTATCATAACCTCAAAGGAGCTAAATGCCGACCAAATCATCAAGAATACTAGAAGAAGAAATTTTAAAAAAATACAATAATGATCTTATCAGAATCAATAATGCTCTTGAAAAAATTCTCTTGACCCAATCTAATCCTAGTCAAAACATCAAACTAGCACCAAATACGCCAGTGATTGCCAATGTCTCAAATGTCTCCAAGGTATTCAACAAGGGTAAGGCAAATCAAGTCCAAGCGCTTGACAACCTCAGCTTTGAGCTTCACGACCAAGAAATAGTTGCTCTAGTCGGTGCCAGTGGTAGTGGCAAATCAACCTTGCTCAATCTGATAGCTGGCCTAGAAAAACCAACCAATGGCTCTGTGAGAGTCAATGGAGATGATATCGCAACCATGAGCGACAAGCAACTATCGGAATTTCGTTCGCATACTATCGGTTTCGTTTTCCAATTCTTCTACCTCCAACCCTTTTTGACCCTGGAAAAGAATATCCAAGTACCATTGATGTTTGCTGGTGTTCGTGACAAAAATGAACGACAAAGACGTAGCGATGAGCTAATAGAGCTCGTAGGCTTATCTGATCGCAAGACCCATCTACCCAAGGAACTCTCTGGCGGGCAAATGCAACGTGTAGCGATAGCTAGAGCCCTGATCAACAAGCCAAAGATTGTGATCGCAGATGAACCCACTGGCAATTTAGATAGCAAGAATGCCGAATCGGTAATGCATCTTCTGGATAACATTCGGACCAGATATAATAGTTCTGTACTAGTAGTAACACATGATCACAAGATATCTCAGATGGCTGATCGAGTATTAACCCTCGAAGACGGGAGGATAAAATAATGAAAGTCTCAGATTATACCCTGCTAGCTTATACCAAGATTAAGACCCGCAAACTCCGCTCAGTCCTGACAATGATCTCGATGGCAATAGTCTTTACTGGACTCATTACTGCTAGCTTCGCCTACAATGGAGGGCTAAATGCGATGCGTGATGCCTCTCCTGCTAATCTAAAAGATAAATATATACTGGCTCAAGATGATATCAAGGTAATATATGACCCAACTAACCAGCCAGATAACATGAATAACACCTCGCCTAAGACAACAGTTACCGAGCCAAATAGTATCATCAGTAATTTTGGCCAAGAATATGGCATCAAGGCAGTTTATGAGGGATTTGGTACACCAGATGAAGTAATGACTAATGATGAGGTTTCTTGCTATGATGACTCTTCGTGGGCTACCACATGCGTTGATACTACCTATGTAATGAGTGCCAAAATGTTTGAATACTACACTACCAAAGCACTCGATCAATCAGCAGGTGTCTATAATGTATTGGTCAGTGATACCTATGCTCGCTACTTAGCTAAACAAGATTTCAAAGAAGGTGATGATGATTATGCCAAGATGGCAAAACAAACCAAATCAATCCAAGCAGTACTTGGCAATAATTTTGAACTTAAAATCACTGTTGATGCTTATCAGTACCCAGAAGGTCTGCCAATCTCCGCCGAAGATGAGCCTCCAGAACCTGAAACTAGACCGATATCTGTTAATGTAGTAGGTATAGTACCGTCACCCAGTCTGATCAATGAGATTGCTGGCATCTTTAGCTATAATAATGGGCGATCTTCAGGAGTTTATTTCTCAGATCAAAACTACCCAAGCTCTATTAACTTGGCCGAAGTCAAAAATGGTAACTTTGGCTCCTATACACTGTTCCCTGAATTTGACAATATTTCCAATATGCAACGCTATATAGCTGAGCAAAAATGTAATGAGAGTGCCTATTCTGGACCAGACGCCTGTTGGGCTCCTGAAGGGACCAAGCCCTATATCAATTATTTCAACACCTACGATCTGGCCTTTATCGAGACTGGCAAACAAGTATTGAGCTTTGCCAGGATAGTCTTAGGCATCGTAGCAATTGGTGTAGCTTTTAGCATTGCCTCTACTACTAGCAAGGTGATTTTGGACTCTCGTAAAGAAATCGGAGTCTTCCGAGCAATCGGTGCCAAACGTCGACAAATATCTGGCATTTATAATGTCTATATTGCTATGCTTGTGATCTCTGCGCTGATGATTGCCCTAGTAATAGCCAGATTGATTATTGGATTTCTCGATATCAAATATGCTGATAAGCTCTCGACTCAGATTGCTCTATTCAATGCTAGCCCAGATCCGCATGGGCATTTCAGCTTCTTTGGTATTGATTTATATCAGCTACTCTTGATCGGGATATTTGCAATCCTGATCGGACTGATCGGTGCTAGCTTCCCTGTCCTCAGATCACTCAAGAAAGATACTCTTCGCTACTTGCGCGAAGACTAAATAAACACACCTGGCTACCTACCCCTTGACAAGTCATCAAGGTCCCAAATATCGCGGACAGTCCGCGATATTCCGTATCTGATAGATCAGCAAAAGTCGCGGACAGTCCGCGACAAAAAATGTGGTATAGTAATTAGCTTCATAATGATTACCGCGGTGATATTACTAGGCTTAATTTATAACCTAGTAATCCTTTAAACTCTATGGAACAATACAATAAGATGGATAGATTAATAATCAGGCATGGCGTATCAGAAGCCAATAACCGAAACAACTTGGGGACTCTGGCTTTTGCCAGCAAAGAGGCACCTCTGATGCCCGTGGGTATTGAGCAGGCACAAAAACTCGGAGTAATATTGCGTCAAAAGTATCCGGCAGATACACTAGACACTGCTATTGCCTGCTCAGAGCTTTTGCGAGCACAACAAACAGCGCAAGAGGCAGGTTTTAGCCAAATCATACCCTACTCAATACTGAATGAAGTTGAGCATGGCATGGACTTAAAATCCCTACGATCGATGCTTGATAGTGGAGAATTACCTCAATCAGCGCTGGATACTGCAGAAACAATACTCGATAGTCCACCTAGAGAAGGTATAATATTTACACATGGGCTTGTCATTGCTGGTCTCACAAAAGTTCTTGGTCTAAGTCAAAAATATGACCGACTAATACCGCAGTTTTGTGAAGTCCGAGAAATATCATTTGACTAAATTCTTCTTAGCCTAAATAGATACTAACTTATCCGTCTCGAGTAAAAAAGTTGATAAATCTCAATCACCGTAAACTCCACAAGCCTAAATCGTCTAGAATACTTTTCGGAGTAACTTATCTAAATTTGAATTTACTCTAGCTTAGTATTGATAAGCTCAGTAAAGAACTAATCTATAGCCACCCAAAACAAAACCTGTTCGCTTGGGAGTGATAGATTATAGATCTAGAATTGTTGTTATTGTTATATATCATATATATAGATAGGATGAGAAGTAATAGTGATAGTTATGTACCGTAAGATACAGTCAAAGGTATGGGGTTTGTTTTCGGGAGCTATAGTTTTATGTAAAGGACTCCATTCAATTAACAGCTATCCTAGCACATCTAACGCTTGTTTTGTCTTGGTTTGAGTATTGGTTGGTTATCTTCTTTTGCCTTATCATTGGGGGACAAGTATCCTAGAGCTTGATGAGGTCTAGTCTGGTTGTAGAAATCTAGCCAGTCTTGAATAGCTTTGTTTGCTTGATTGAGGCATACCACTGACCTAGTACCTAGTATCTGCCATTTTGACTTAAGTTTTTGATATGCTGATAAATAAATACGACTCGCGATAGACCAGAATCCTGCACCATTAGACGGGGAAACTACAAATAACACTCAACGAGTGGTTATCGCCACAACGTGACAATACAAAAAACTTTGTTGGGCAATTCTAACAGGCTATAATAACATCTCCACAGATGGAAAGAGTCTTCTTGAGGCTCTACGTCTATAATGGTACACCCTGAGGGGCTCGAACCCCCGACCTCGTGGTTCGAAGCCACGCGCTCTATCCAACTGAGCTAAGGGTGCATTTATACTGACTCAACATAGTTTACTAGACTCAATGGTGCGGATGAGAGGACTTGAACCTCCACGCCCAAAAAAGTGGGCACTGGCCCCTCAAGCCAGCGTGTCTACCAATTCCACCACATCCGCATAGAATCGTACACAAGCCTTATTTTAACATAATCTCACATTTTCAGGGAAATAAAATTGCAATACAGCTCTAGATATCAGCCGCCTAGTGTCACAGTTGGTTTTTTGGAGGTTCACTAATTGTCTCATTTTACCTGCAATTTACGAGGTCTTCTGTAACCCTCTTAAACCCGAAGGCCCTATTCTCGTCATCCTCCGAAACCCAGAGGGTTTATGGAGGATACACCTCTGCTGATATTTAGATAATCACTTTATATGAGATACTGAATCTCCCATAAATCTTTGCAGGATTTTGGGAGATGACGGAGTGCGGGTTGTAAGATTTTGGAAGATGACGGGGTAAGAGAGACTTGGAAAGCAAAAATAGATATCCATCCTCCGCTATTCTATAAGATCTGAGGCATATGATCACTCAAGTGACTCATATCATAAGATTTGCGGAGTAACTTATCGAGCTTGACATTTTCAGCTCCAGTCTTGATATAAGGGTTAAGTATCCCCTGAGGATCAAAGATATCCTTGACCTGTTTCATCACCCCATACAGCCTCGCTCCATACAACTCTTTGAGATACTTACCACGAATTAGACCATCATTATGCTCACCAGCCGTACTACCTCCTAGCTTAATCACCATTCGATAAACTTCATCAATAAACTTGAGCATCTGTTCCCGATCAGCTTTACTCCCCAAATCAAAATATGGCTGCATATGAAAATTAGCATCCCCTCCATGCCCCCAAATAGCAATCTTGAGATTGTATTTTTTGAAGAGCTTATTGATCTTGCTGATAAACTCAATCATTTTATCCATTGGAACCACCAAATCCTCGATCACTGGTAAAGCCTTCTTGCGTCCATCCTGCATAGCTAGTACTGCAGCTGCACCATGACGAATCCTCCAGTAATCAGCAGCTTCATCTGAATTCTTTGCCAAACGATACTCCATGCCATATTTCTCTATCTGCTTAATAGCTCGCTTGGCATAATACCTCTGATATCTCTTTGACTTATTATCAAACTCGACCAAAAGCATTAATTCTGGAAACTTCTCTGGCACCAACCCTTGAATATACCTAGGATGTGACTGCTTAAGAACCTCAAGCAAGTTGTGATCTACCACTTCTAATGAACTCGGATTATATTTGCCTAGGGCTAAGATTAGCTTATCTACTTGCTCAATATTCTCACAAAATACAGCAATCAGCTCTGTATCCGGCTGATATGGCTCATGAATAAATTCAATCTCAGTCACCACGGCAAGTGTACCCTGTGAGCCAACAATTAGCTTGGTCATGTCCATTCCACCCTTTTTGTCCATCACGTCCCAAAGATTGTATCCTGCTACATTTTTACTGACATCTGGTCGCGATTTATCAAGCAGCTCTTGGTTGGTCTCAATCAACTCCTTAATCCTTCTATAGATATCACCTTCAAAATCATTCTGATCCAGCTTGGATTTTAATTGGCGCTTGCTTAAGTATCCAAGCTCAACTTTTTGCCCATTACTCAAAACCACTTCTAATGATTTAACATAATCTTTGGTCACCCCATAGCGCATACTCTTCTCACCTGCTGTATTATTGCCTACTGCCCCACCCACAGAAGCAAAATCAATACTAGACGGATAGGGGGGCAAAAACCTCTGATGATGTTGCAATAGCTGTTCAAGTTGCTTGTAGGCCATTCCAGGCTGAACTCTAACTGTTTGTTTGTATAGACCAATCTTACGATTCATGTGAGTTGGCATCACCATTACCACGCCATTGCCGATGGCAGCACCAGATAGATCTGTCCCCTTACCCCGAACGGTCAAAGGTAATTTGTTACCCTCACAGGCTAGATCATAGAGATATCTGATCATCTCAGTAACATCCCGCTTGTTGCGTGGATAAAATACCATTTTTGGCTCAATCTGAAATACGCTACAATCTGTAGAATAATAATCTCTAGTATTCTTACTAGTGGATATCTCTCCACTAACAATATTGTTTAGGTCATTGACAATTTTTTTAAGCATAACTATATACTAACCTTGTCTGTCCACCCAAGCAAGTGCCAAAACCAAGCCAACAAATTCCAATACCTCTTCAATCCAGACGGTAAACCATTGATATAGGTAGCTTTGATAATCCATAGCCCCTCCAATAGCTTCGATCACAATCACTGCCGTCAAATAGCTTGCAATTGCCCCAAAGATCAACCGCTTAGACTTGCTGATATTCAAGAATCGATATCCATATACCAAAAATATTATGACAGCAGGCAGACCAAGAATTATCCAGCTATGATAGAGGATTCCTTTCTCTATCCCAAACCCCGACCTCAAAAGCTCCATAATCAACTCATGCCCGCTAATTGCCTCGTCAAGAGACATCAGTAGCGTGATGATAGAACCGACTAGCCATTCTTTGATTCCATACCTCTGATACAAATCAAATAACCTAGAGGAAATTACTAGCAAGATCACTATAGACAACCATGTAGCAATTGAGAGTTCGGAGTCAAGATTGAAGCGTTGATCAAGCTGCCAAGCAACCCAGTGATCCCAATAATAAGCCAAGGCTTTGATTAGTAAATCTGCCAGGCTGACTAGACAAAAGCCCCAGGCAAAGAATCGCCAATTTAACCTATCCATATAAAAACTTATTAAATATCAAGGTACCTAAGCCAATGTTGATATAATTCCATAGTCACCCTGGTATCCTCAGCGCAGTATTTGGCAATCTCTTGATAGCGACCTTGCCTGTAGTAGCTAGTGACCTCAGAACCATCTATCCCTTCCTTTGAAGTCTTAATCCCAAATCCTTTAGCCCAAAGGTGTAATCCGCCCTTCTTAATCGACATACGATTGAAGGTCAAAGTTTCATAAAGATCAATATGTTTTGGTCGTTTGCCCGAACTACTCATTAGATTGGCACTCGGCCTAATCCCATGAATTGCTGAACGAATCATCAGATAGGGTATATCTAGAGTTCGACCTGCAAAACTGACTACTTTGTCGGCAAGCAAGACTTGGCTCCAAAAACGAATCAAGATCTCAGCCTCTGTCAGCACTTGGGGCTTATAACCTTCAGGGATCGCTACCTGATTAGAGTTATCCTGACTAGGAGCCTGATAATAAACTGCTCCCTTATCTGCCTCAAGGTCCCAAATGGCTAGGGTGATCACTTCCCCAGTCAGTGGAGAAAGTGAAGTCTCTTGCTT
This sequence comes from Candidatus Saccharibacteria bacterium, assembly GCA_017983775.1. Taxonomy (NCBI): domain Bacteria; phylum Candidatus Saccharimonadota; species Candidatus Saccharimonadota bacterium. Next base: position 17,080 of record JAGOAT010000003.1, read on the forward strand.
AACCCTATCAATCTCTTGCTTCTGTCTGAGTCCACTAAAGCTCTTAGCCCGTTTGGTTAGACTGTCCTGAGTCACCGAATCAAGATCATTAAAATCTTCCCCAGCCATCTCGACATCGAAAATAATAGTTTTTTGCTGATTTGACATATATACTCCTAGTAAAATTTACGATTTAGATTGATCAGTTGAATCCCCCTATCTGTGAAATGATACTCTATCACAGCACCAGGGTCTAGATCACCTCGAGGATCTGCTAAGACCTGCTGGTCAATATCAAGCGTCGAACCAAATCCTTCGATCACATAACGCATCAATTTTGCAATCACACCATGAGTAACAATCAAAATCCGCTTATCTTCATGTAACATATTGATCTCATTAAACAAGCTCAATATCCGCTCAACTATATCCGCAAAACTCTCTCCTCCACTTGGTCGATAATAAAACTCACCCAAGCTCTGTCTTCTAGCAACCTCCTCTGGAAACCTTTGCCTCATTCCTGCTAGAGAATATTGAGCTAAGATACCATAGTCTCTAGGTCTAAGCCTTTGATCTACGTGAGTTGAGAACTGTTGATCAAATCCCTGATCAATCAAACTCAAACTATCAGCACACCGAATCATCGGCGAATAAAAAGCTTGATCGAATGTGTAGCCTTCCTTACCCAGCTGATGTCCTGAGCTAATTGCTTGAGAGATTCCTTGATCGGTCAGAGGAACCTTGAAGTCATCAAGTACCTTGAGCATTCCTGCCTTCGAAGTACGCTGAGCACGCCCCACTAACTGTTCGAGAGTTTCCTCACTCGCAAAACTTCTGACTATTACTAGCTGACTGATCTTCAATCTATAGGCCATATCAGGTATATTATACCAGATAGAATACTATCAAAGCAAAATCAAAACTTATCACTAGGCATCTTGAGTGGCATTATCCTTTCCCCCAAGAGAGGATGCTACCAGTATTGCGTAACGCAATACATTCATGATCGGATCCCCATGGCTACCATGTAGGACTTTTGCATCCACAGCAGAGGTACCGTTTACAATTTGATCAAATAGTATCTGGAATGCTATTGGTGAATTCTTATATTGTTGAGCTATCTCTTTTAACATTTCTTGCCCAAGCGAATCTAATAGCTCAGTATATCTCGGGTCATTTTGTATACTATCCCACAAATCTTTTTCTCCCCTACCGAGCACTCGCCTTAAAAAGTCTCCTCCATAACTAACCCCACTATTATCTATATCCAAGATCGTAAATCTACCTTTTACTACCCCTTCGTCCAAAGCTTGCCATAGATCACCTAGTCCACTGTCCCTGGTGAACCCTACTGCAGTAGCCAAATTGGTCGGAAAATGTAGCAATACTCGCTTAACTAGATTTTTGACAAATCCTGAAAACACTGGATATTCTTGATTGAGCCTCTTGTCACCTGAATGATAACGAGCCAATAATCCTCTAATCCGTTCTAACCTTCTGAGCTCAGCTATGCCAAATCTATATAACATTCTTGGTGGGTCTTGGGCAGTCATTCCTGGAGGATCAGTCAACATCACATCCTGCACCATTAATAAATCTGCCTTAGTCTTATCACCTGCTAGTACCCCGAGCAAAGCCAAAACATTACGTGCACCTTGAGAAGAGCCAATCAAATCAATAGGGCCTTCGGGAATCAATCCTTGATTCCTTGCGTCATTAAACGCATCAAGAATCGATTCGGCAATTGGACCAAAGCTACTTTTTTGCCAGATTTGTCGCCTTTCTTCACGATTCAACCCTTTGGCCTGATCAATACCGGGGTTGCCAATGGCAATAACCTTTCGACCAGTCAAGGCACTGATCAGATTCATTTTAGCTACAAACCATAGGTCTGTTGGGTCATTACCATAATCTACCAGGCTTAGAATTGGAACCTGATCAGACCTTTTGACACTATGCCTCGAACGCATTTCTTGAACTAATCGACCAATATCAAAAGGCAGTCCATTACGATCATCATAATGGAGTACTTCTGGAGCAAGTATTGCACGATTCTTACCGGAACCCCATAGTTTTTTCAAATAATCAACTATGTTAGGCTCTGTTAGTTCGTATCCTCCATACTGAGTGATGCAAAGCCTCTTATCACCAAAATACTCCACTGTAGGCTGGCGAGTTAGCCAGTCTTCCCCTATTTGACTTCCTTCTTCTACTAATCCACTAAGACGGGGTCTTTCTTCTCGATTATTACTCATTTTTAAAATAATACCTAAAATTACTATCTGTATATTATCACAAATACTCAATTTTTGCAAGATAATAATCTATATTACACTATATAAATTGAATTGGTTAGACTTCTAGATAATGATGAAGAGTTGTCGTCAAATACCAGACCAATATCGCCCCGAAGATTAGAAGAAAAGTCTGCCATGTTGCTAACCTACGTGACTCTGTATGATGGATACTAGGTATGATGTCACTAACGGCAATATAGATAAAAAATCCAGCTACTAGGCCAAGCATTGGAGCCTCAACCCCATCTAATCCTCCACCAAACTGATATACCGCTACTGCTGCCAAGGTGGTAGCGAGTGCGCTAAAAGCGTTGATTAGTAAGACTTTACTTCTAGTCATACCCTTATGAAGCATTAAGCCAAAATCGCCTATTTCTTGAGGAATTTCATGCAATGCGACTACCAAGGCTACTACCATACCAGTAGGGCCTGAAACCAAAAAACCTGCACCAATAGCCAGGCCGTCAATAAAATTATGTAAGGTATCTCCGATCACTATCAGACTAATTGCCGGGTCGGCTCCCGGATGATGATCCTTATCATCATGGTCATGATGATGAAACCAGCGAATTGAACGCTCCAATACGAAAAATCCTAAGATACCTATCAGGGCATAGACTAAGGCTCTTTGCCCATCTCCCTCATCTGCTGCTTCACCGAGCAAATCAATAAAAGCTGCAGACAAGAGCGCACCAGCAGCAAAAGGGGTAGCATAATTGGCTAGCAATTTAGCCCGATTTCTGCTTGCCAATAATAAGATCCCACCGATCAGTGATAATAGCCCACCGATCAGTGAAAACACTATAACATTTAGAAGCCCTGACATATTTAGTAATTATAACACGTCATCTTGCAAGGCTACCCCTAGCGTAAAGTACCACCCCAAATTTCTCCAACCCCACTATCACTCTTCAAAGCTCCCTCCCTACTCCGTATTGCGCGGACAGTCCGCGTCCTTCGTAACCTGGCGAAAGGACAAAAGTCGCGGACAGTCCGCGACAATCGCGACAATTCTGAACCTTGGCTTACTTCGATCATGTCATACTCGGTCTTGCCCTTCGGGCAACCCGAAGATGGCGGGGTGAGGGTTGAGGGTTATAAGGTTACGGCATAGGAAGCTGGAAAGATTTGGGAGGCAGGATATCTGGATTAAACCTGGAGCATAATGTGATTTGGGGCTTATAGAATCTTTACTAAAGATAATGTAATACCAAGAAATTATGTAGACTTGGAGTTAATCGTGGAAAAAGTCTTGTGAACCTTTGGGCTGGCGAAGTATAAAATTTTGTAGATTTTAGTTGGCAGGGGAATAGTTGTCCATGAGCAAGGTTATCCCAAAAAAACACACCCCAACCTTTGACTGTATCTTACGGTACATAACTGTCATATTACTTCTCATCCTATCTACATATATGATTTATCACAATAACAACAATTCTAGATCTATAATCTATCACTCCCAAGCGAACAGGTTTTGTTTTGGGCGGCTATAGCGATAATACTGAAAATACAAAAAAATCGAGTTGACAAATGATTTAGTTTCTAATATATTAAGTTTATTATGAAAAACCCAGACCCAACCCTACCCCAAGGCCGTACAGCCTTACTCAGCCAACTAATTGAGAACTTTCAGCAATCCCACCGCTCAATTATCCGAATCAAATCCAAACAAACTACTGGTCTACCTCATGCCCAACGTGCCTTACTCCTGACAGTTGATAGTAAAAATAAAAGTAATATCAAAGAACTGTCCCAAATCCTCGATATCACCCCAGCTGCAATTACCCAACAAGTAGAGATCCTGGTCGAACAAAACTTACTGATAAGAGAAATAGACTCCAATGATCGACGTAATGTAATAGTATCCCTGAGCAAACCAGGCCTAGAACTCGTCAAGAAACTCCAAGCAATCAGACTAGAAAAAATCAAAGGCTATTTTGCCAATATTACTGATCAGCAACTAGATAATTTTGTTGATGTCTTAAAGAAAGTTAATCAAAATATTAGAAAGGATCTATAGAAATGAAAGAAAAACTGTCTCAATCAAAATTGCTTCGCAAATGGGCACCCTTAATCGTCTTGTCTTCGGCTCTAATGATCATCATTATTGATACCACTGTCCTCAATGTCTCCATTCGCAATATGATTACAGATCTCAAGACTACAGTCCAAGGTATTCAATGGGTGATCTCTGCTTACTCCTTGACTATTGCCGCACTGACCGTGACAGGGGGTAGACTAGGAGATCTGTTTGGTCGCAAAAAAATGTTCCAAATAGGAGCAATACTCTTCGCTATTGGTTCAATCGTCACCTCAATTGCCCCAAATATTGGCTGGGTAATCATTGGTAATGCAATCATTGAGGGCATTGGGGCTGCCCTAATGATGCCAGCTACTGCTGCCTTGCTCGTCAATAACTATCAAGGCAAAGATCGAGCAATGGCTTTTGCTATCTGGGGAGCAGTTGCTGCAAGTGCAGCAGCCATCGGTCCGATTCTCGGAGGTTGGCTGACTACTTACTATTCTTGGCGTTGGGCATTTCGAATCAATATTCTTGTAGTTATTGCCCTTTTGATTGGTTCTCGTTATGTCAAAGAGGCAGTCACTAAGATTGAAAAACCAACCCTAGATTTTGGCGGGGTGTTGCTCAGCTCTCTAAGTCTTGTCTCAATAGTCTATGGTCTAATTGAATCTAGTAACTATGGCTGGCTGGTTTCCAAAGCACCTTTTTCTATATTTGGACACAGTGCAACTCCTTTTGGTCTCTCGATTTCAATAATCACAATTATCTTTGGATTGATACTATTAATTGTCTTTGCCTATTACGAGAAAAGGTATGAAGATTCTGGACATACACCCTTGGTATCTCTTGCCTTATTTGCAAACAAACAATTTTCGGCAGGGACTATTACTACTACCCTAATGGCAATGGGTCAAACTGGACTAATATTTGCAATACCGATCTTTTACCAGAGTGTCCTAGGTCTGGATGCACTTGAAACAGGTATCGGACTAATACCAATGTCAATCGCGATTATGATTTCAGCACCTTTCGCACTCAAGCTAACCAAATGGTTAACCCCAAAAAGAATCATTCAGCTAGGATTTATTGTTAGTTGCCTGGGCTTATTAATCCTGATCATGACCCTTGATGCAGTTAGCAGCAGACTAGTATTGGCTCCAGGTTTGTTCATCTATGGTATAGGTCTAGGTTTAGGGTTTAGTCAACTCAACAACTTGACTCTATCTGCTGTTTCCGTGGAACAATCTGGTGAAGCTTCAGGAGTCAGTAATACGCTTAGACAAGTAGGTTCTAGCTTTGGTTCAGCAATTATAGGAGCTGCCTTGATAGCTAGTCTGACTAGCAATATCATCTCTGGTATTGAAGTTAACAAAGTGATTCCCGAATCAGCCAAACAATCTATTGTCGAGCAAATTCAAGCAGCTGGATCCAATATAGAATTTGCCAGCCCTCTAGATCCCAGTACTACGCCTCCTCAGATTACCAAAGAAATTACTACATTGACTCACCAGTCAACTGTTCAAGGCAATCGCTTAGCGCTAGAATTGACTATGCTATTCACTCTGATCGCCCTGATATCCAGTAGCCTACTCCCCAATATTCACAATCTAGAGACTGGAAAACCTGCCATCGAACAGCCGGCCAATGCGCACTAGCAAGCATCAAGACTATTGACATTATTATGTTAGCAGCTAACATAATACTAGACACTAAATAACAAGAAAGGATAGTACACAAAATGAAGAATAATTTTCTAAGTAAGATATCTTGGAATTTTGCAAGTAAATATCGTCTAACATTAATAATCTGGTTTGGACTATTGATCTTTGGTTTTGCAAGCTACTCGACTCTGCTCAAAAAAGAAGGCTTCCCCCCAATCAATCTGCCAATTGGTGCCGTTCAGGGTACTTATTTTGTCAATGATTCCACCAAGGTAGATACTGAAATCACCCAGCCAATCGCAAAAGCCCTGGAACCAATAGACAGCATTGATAATTATCAAGCTTCTACAGGCGCAAATTTCTACTCTATCTTTATTACGTTTAATGAAGAGACAAAAGTAGAGGATGGTGTCAGAGAAGTTCAGGCAGCTCTAAATGCAATTAAGTTGCCAACAGGAGCTACTAGCAATGTTGCTAGTTTCGATCCCTCCAAATTTGACAACAAATACAATCTATTGCTTGCAGTCTATGACAAACAAGACTCTAACTATCAAGATCTAGCAATCAAAGCTACACAAGTTGCAGAAGAGTTGGCTGGAGCAGATGAGATTGTTGCTGCTCAAGCAGTACCAGTATTAGAAACGGTTATAAATCCTGCCGATGGTCAATCTATTGAGAAACAAACTACTATCAACAAGATTGCAATTAATCAAGATGGAGAGACTACATTCTACCCAGCAGTTAATGTTGGCGTGGTCAAGGCTGAGGGGTTTGATGATCTAGAGCTCTCAAATGCTGTCGAGAATGTACTAGGGGATATTGATAATAATTCCCAAATTAAAACCAAGATCACTGCCGATTTTGCCACTACTATAAATCAACAAATTGCTTCTTTGCAAAGTAGCTTACTCTGGGGACTTTTTGCGGTGATCGTTGTGACTCTACTCTTGATTAGCTGGAGAGCAGCCCTTGTAATCTCACTATTTATCCCCACCGTCCTAGCTGGAACTTTTGCTGGATTATACACTATGGGGATCACCCTCAATACCATTACCCTATTTGCCGTAATCCTAACACTGGGGCTTTTTGTCGATGACGCAACCATCATAGTTGAGGCAATTGATGCTCACAGAAAAGATAGCAAAAAAAGTCGAGAGATTATCCAAAAAGCAATTACACGTGTCGGAATAGCTTCAATAGCCGGTACCCTCACCACTATCCTTGTCTTTGCTCCGATGTTGTTTATCAGTGGTATACTAGGTAGCTTTATCAGACTTTTACCAGTGACGGTTATTCTCTCTCTTGGCTTATCTCTAGTCATATCGGTAACCTTGGTGCCTTTTCTAGCGAGACCTATTATTCTAGCAGGGTCTAATCGTGCAAAATTACTCGACAAACTCAGCCTCTTAGTACCAGTAGAAAAATTTCTGGCTGGCAAACTTTCCAAGCTGCCTCTACTCAACCGTGACAAACCAAAACGTGGCAGACTGGTGACCCTCGCAATGGTCTCACTAAGTATCCTTGCCGTATTTGGAGCTGGAATATTTGCTGGAAAACTACCTATGGATGTTTTCCCTCAAAGCAAAGATAGTGATATTTTGCAAGCAACTGTTGAATTTGCCCCTGGTACCACAATAGAACAAGCTGAAAAAATCACTGACAAACTTGATGCCAATATCATTACTGCAATTGGTGAAGAGCTGACCAATGTTAGCTACCTGTCTGCAAATGAAAGAAACGCTAGCCTCGAAATTGGCCTGACCAGCTACAACGAACGCAAGCCAACCAGCCACCAGTTGATTGAACGACTGGAGAATACTGGACTTGATATTGATGGCGCGACTATTCAGTATTCTCAAAGAGATGCCGGTCCAGGTGCTGAAGAGTTTCCTTTTCAAATGAGGATCTATGGTCAAGATATCACCCTACTTGATTCTGCTGCAACCGAGATCTCAAACTTCATTGATGAGCAAGAGTTCCAAATCAACGGCCAAGACTTGAATGTAGCTGAGGTAACAATAGACGAAGATGGCTCAATCAACCGTACCGAACAAGGTAGATTCATCACAATTCTAGCGAGGTTTAGTAACCCTGACCTAAGTTCTCCTGCTATAATCGATCTAGAACAAGCTGTCAAGGATCAGTTCAATGAAGCCAAGCTTAAGGAGATAGGGCTACACCAAGACTCCTTAGATTTTGATGTTAGTCAAGAGAGCGAGAATACTGATAGCTTCAATTCAATTGGAGTTGGGCTAGTAATTGCCCTAATCATGATGTACTTCTTGTTGGTCATGCTCTACAACTCATTCCTGCTACCTATTTTGATTTTTACTGCCATACCATTTAGCTTATTTGGTGTATTCTTTGGCTTGACTGTTACAGATAATTCTCTAAGCTTCTTTGTGATGCTAGGACTACTTGGACTAATCGGTATAGTCGTCAATAATACTATCTTATTGACTGAATATGCTGAACAGGAAAGAGCTGGTGGTGCCGACCGTTGGACTGCAATTAGCAATGCCGTAAGGGATCGCTTCAGACCACTAGTTACCACTACCTCAACAACAGTATTTGCCTTGATGCCACTCGCAATTAGTGATCCGTTTTGGCAAGCCTTGGCCTATACGCTAATATTTGGGATGCTATCTAGTACAATTCTAATTATCCTTGCCTTCCCCTACTATTATCTTCTTGTCGCAAGAATTCGCGAATGGAAAGATAGGGTTTTGCCTGGTCTCAGATGAGCCTATCTAGAAATCAACTGATACGAGGGCTCTATCAGAGCCGCTTGAAAGTTGATTTAGCCTTTAGATCCAAAAAGTTATCTAGCCTAGCAGGAATTGATATTGGGTTACCCCAACTCGAGATCCTATTTTGCCTAGATTACTTTGGTGATCAAGGCGCATCAATCAAGCAGCTCTGCGAGCTGACATACAAGACAAGTAGTGCGATCACTCAGTTAGTAGAGGGTCTAGAGAAAACTGACCACCTGACAAGAACTCCTTCAGACCAAGACAAAAGAGTAGTTATAGTAAAGCTAACCAAAAAAGGCCAAAGTCACTTCTTGAAATTCTTTGAAAGCTTGATTGGTGCACTAGAGAAAGTTGTTGAACCACTGAGTAACCAAGAGCTAATCGACCTAACAAAGATAGATAACAAGATAGCCGAGCATATACTTAAATTAAAACCAGCAAAGGAGAGTGCATGAAACAAACAACCAATCCTCCGCTACAGATAACAAACCTTAGCAAACACTATGGGAAGTATCGTGGAGTTGAAAACATCAATATCAAGCTAAATCACGGTGAAGTATTTGGGTTTTTGGGACCAAATGGTGCTGGCAAGAGCACAACCATCAGAACAATCCTTGACTTCATCAAGCCATCTTCAGGCACTATTGAAATATTTGGTCTGGATAGCCAGAAAGAAAGCGTCAAAATCAAAAATTACCTTGGCTACCTCGCAGGAGAAATAGCACTCTATCCAGAAATGACTGGGATCGATACCCTCAAATATCTAACCTCCCTAGGTAAGCAAACAGACTGGGATTATGTTGACAAGTTAAGTAAACGCTTGGATGCATCGCTGGATAGACCAATTAAGTCTTTGTCCAAGGGTAATGTCCAGAAAATCGGTCTGATTCAGGCATTCATGCACAAGCCAGACCTAATCATTCTCGATGAGCCTACTAGTGGACTCGATCCGTTGATTAAGCAAGTATTCTATGAAATAGTTCTAGAAATGAAAAACCAAGGCAAAACCTTGTTTGTTTCTTCGCATGATCTAACTGAGGTACAGAAGATTTGTGATCGAGCAGCCTTCATCCGTCAGGGTAGACTGATTGCTATCGAGTCAGTCAGCCAAACTAGCTCTATCACCTTACGCCACATCATCATGAGATTTAAAACTCAACCCAAGGTCAAAGACTATAGCAAAATAGCTGGGGTCAGTAATGTGGTAGCCAAGGGTAACCAACTTGAACTAACCATCAAAGGTGATCTAGGTCCGCTGATATCTGCCTTGTCAAAGAACCCACCTATTGATCTGGAAACACAAGAGACAAACTTAGAAGAAATATTCATGCATTATTACCAAGAGGAGCCAAGCAATGATTAATACTATAGCCCTAAGATCCATCAAAAAAAGAAGGCTAAGTACCTCAATCTACTCCTTGGGACTATTTAGTTTTGCGATGATGTTTGCTGCACTCTATGAAGATTTTGCCAAAGACATTGATCAATTTGCAAGCATGGTCCCAGACGCATTCAATGCATTCATCGGTGACATGGCAGCTGCTTCTACTCCAGCTGGTTGGCTGGCTGTAGAGCTCTATGGCTTGTTTGTACCGATTATCTTAGTAATCATTGGCACTGGGTTTGGCGCCTCAGCAATAGGCGAGGAAGAGGATTCTGGCACTCTAGAGCTACTCCTAGCTAGCCCAATCTCCAGGGGTAGAATTATTTTTGAAAAAACTCTCGCTATAGCAGTTCAGCTAGCTGTTGTTGCTACTTCGGTATGGGCTGGAGTTGCAATCGGCACACTATTATTTAATTTTGATATGTCACTTATCAATGTCTTTACTGCCAGTCTATCTGGTTGGCTACTGGGGATGAGTTTTGGAATGTTCACTCTCGCTATCCAGTCAATTAGCAAGAGTCGCTCAGTAGCAATCAGCTTAGGTAGTGGCATAGTAGCAACTACCTATATCGCCAATGTTGTCTCCAAGCTTGTTGATTATCTTGAATTTATTAGATACCTATCACCTTTTTATTATTTCAATGACTCCAATATTCTTCGAAATGGTCTAAGGGAATTGTCAATTGTCCTAATCGTATTGCCAATAGTATTTTATCTGATAGCATATTTCTCATTTCGCAAACGCGATACAGGAGTGTAAATCAGTCTGGTCCCTAGGAAAAACCCAGGGACCAGATTATTTAAGGCTATTAGGCTCTCCTAATAGCCTTTATAGCTACTGCTGTCGCAAATGCGACAGCAGTAGCTATAAACACCCTCTTTGCTGACATCTTTTCACCTCCCTTCCTAGGACTTTTGACAATCAGCCTGTGAGGCATGGTAGACCCACACGCCTCACAATAATATTCGTCTAAATTGGAGGAAGCATAAGTATACTCCCTCCAACCGCAAGCCACGCACTCTACCAGAGTGCCTGGCTGAATGATTGTAGGCATTTTATTTCCCTTTCTTTTAAAGATTTAAAAAAATCTTTATCTATAAAATAACTCTATTACCTATTGATTGCAAGCATAAGCAAAATTATTGGTAGCCTAACAAAATCTTCCACCTCATAAAACCCACTTTTTGTCGCCCTTTGAAACTTGTCCTTCTCCCGTCATCCTCCGAAACCCAGAGAATTTACGGGCACTTACCTATTAGTATTTAAGGGATCCAACATTTCTGTATTTCCTAGGGATTTAATTCAAATACTTTGGAATATTACGCAGAAATGAAGATCACCTTCCTACTCCCTAGCTCGGGTAAACTGCTCCTCCATCGTCGGGTTACCCCTGGTCAGACGCTTGATCGTGGTATCCTGAAGCTTATTATTGGCTAGCCGATAATTGTTCTCGGAGGAGAGCAGAGCTTCTTTGGTCTTTTCGAGCTGTCTAATTGTCTTATCGATACCTTCAATTGCTGTCTGAAATTTCCTCTTTCCTAGATCATAATTCCGGGCAAAAGCCTGCTTGGCAATCTCTAGATTTTCCTCAAAATTTGATATATCAATATTTTGAGCCCTGACTTGGGCCAACTCGGCCTTGTATCCCATAGTCCTCTGTGCCGCATTGCGTAATAGGGTAATAATAGGGATAAAAAACTGAGGACGAATCACATACATCTTGGGAAATAGATGCGAAACATCGATAATCCCCGTATTGTAAAGCTCACTATCTGGCTCCAAAAGCGAGACTAGGACTGCATATTCACAGCCTTTTTTGATTCGATTTTGATCAAGCTTGGTCAAAAAATCATCATTCTTTTTCTTAGTAGCAGTCTGATCAGCCTCGTTTTTCATCTCAAACATAATCGAAATAACTTCATTACCATCTTGATCAAATTCTCGATAAATGTAGTCCCCTTTACTACCCTCTGAGGCATCATTGTCCTTACCAAAGCTTGCATTCTGAAAACCTGTTGCCCGTAGCTTCTCGAATTCCATTTCACAATGTTGCTCCAATGTTTCACCAAGCATCTTGGTTGAAAGCCTGGCCTTCATATCTTTGCGCAATTCAATCTCTTCGTCTTTGAGTCTGATGATATCATCTTTGGTCTTGAGCTCTGCTTGGTATTTTTGACTCAAAGTTGAAGCTAGCAATTGCTTTTCATGGTCTTTTGCTATTAATTCACTTGAGAGCTTATCTCTTTGTTTTTCAAGAATAGCTAAAGCTTCAGTGAGCTCCAATTTTTTCTCCACCTCAATGGTCTGAAGTTTGGCTAAAAGTTTGGTTATCTCGGCATCTTTTTCTGCTCGAACATTACTGATCAATGCTTGATCTTGCATTTTCAATTCTACGAGTTCAGATTCTTTTCTTGCCAAATCAGCTTCCAGCTGTATCCTGACCGCTTGTTCAGCTAGCTTGATTGCATCTTCTTTTTCCCTCTTTGCAGTATCTAGATGTTTGGCTAATTCTTCTTCAAACTGATGGTTTCGAACTTGCCTGACAATATCAGCATACCCAGCCTGATCAATCTTGAAAGCTTTCTTGCAATGTGGGCAGATTATTTCATTTGTCATTTCTTATTCCTCCTTAATCAACCAATATGGTCTCACCTATACTAACCCTATTGTGAAAAATGTTGACTTATTTGACCGAACAAAATTCATACTATTTAATATATCATACTTGCCTCATATTTGCTGGAGATTATCGGTGTTATTATCCTCCAAGACCCGATCCTTTTGTTATCCTTCCGTAGGACAATCGGGGGGATCCACTTCTACTGAGATCTGAGTAATCACTTGATACGGTATGCCGGATCTCGCATAATCTCCTTCGGAGATTTGGAAGATGACGAGAGGAGGGTTTACAAGGCCTCGGGAAATGACAAGGCGATGCCAAGAACCTTACCTAGAAAGCAAATCTATCACCTCAAGATCTTGCTAAGCACCTTGCCCTTAGCTAATTCATCAACCAGTTTATCCATATAACGAATCTCTCGCATCAAAGGCTCCTCAATCTCTTCTACCCGAATACCACAAATCAATCCTGTGATTAATTTTCGTCTAGGATTTAGTGCTGGAGCATCAGCAAAAAATTTTTCAAATGTTATTGCTAGATCAATTTGTTCCTTCAATTCTGCCAAGCTATAACCAGTTAGCCAAACAATCACTTGATCGAGCTCTTGTTTACTCCTTCCCTTTCTCTCGATCTTGGCCAAATATAATGGATAGACACTAGCAAAGGTCATAGTATAGATTCGATTATTTTGCATAAGCTTATCTTACATATTAACTACCAGATAATCAATAAACTATAATCTAGTTACCCTCTAGCATTCCTTATATTTAGAAAAATATAGCCAAAGAGATTGAATAGCTCCCCTTCAAATAGTATGCTAAAAGTATCATTAAGCAATAGGAGGAAAATGAGTGTAAAGCTAACCAGCTATATCAATCTAAATGGTAATGCTACCCAAGCACTGAAGTTCTATCAGGATATCTTTGGTGGAACTATTCAAAGTGATACTTTTCAAGAATTCAACCAACGGTCAAATAATGCGATGCCCGTACCAGACCAGGACAAAGACAAAATTATGCATGCCACTCTGACAGGAGAATATATCGAGCTAATGCTATCTGACGTCCCTAGTACATGGACAGATCAAAGCAATCAGTCCAATATTGTCCTCGCACTCAATGGCGATGATCATCAATTGATCCAAGAGTATTGGGAAAAGCTTGCTCAGGGAGGCACTATTGATCAACCCCTAGAACAAGCCCCTTGGGGTGACTATTTTGGCTCATTGGTAGATCAATTTGGCGTACGCTGGATGGTGGATATCTATAAAGCAAATTAATAGATTATGAACCCTTCCTCAGCTGCTATTTTACCTTTAGTTATCCTTGTATTAGCAATTGACACATATTGCTTGATTGATATATACAAGCATAATTCATCAAGATATTTGCCACGCTGGGCTTGGGCAATAATTGTCCTTGGCTCATTTCCACTGGGCGCGATTTGTTACCTAATCCTAGCAAAAAAACAAAATGATAGTTAGCTCTGTCAATCTGACAAAAATCTATGGTGACCAGAAAGTACTAAATCGAATCAATCTGGCTATCCCTGATAATTCAATCTATGGCCTAGTTGGGCCAAATGGTGCGGGAAAAACCACCCTACTATCCATCATGGCAGGTCTTCGGGATCAGACATCTGGAAAACTAATCCTAGAAATTGACCGCAGAGATATTGCAATCTGCCCCGACATACCAGTTTTTGAGCCCTGGCTAAATAGTCAAGAAACACTTCAGCTAGCAAGCCGACTCAGTCAAGTACCTCTAGACCAAGATAGAGCCTACCAACTACTTGAGATGGTAGGTCTCAACGTAGACGACAAAAAATACGTAGGTAGCTATTCTCGTCGTATGACTCAACGCTTGGCTCTAGCTTCAGTGCTTGCTGGGAACCCAAGACTGATAATCCTTGATGAACCAAGCTCTTCACTTGACCCCCAGGGTAGATCTGATATTCTCAGCATAATCCGCAAAATGTCATCCCAATCTACCGTTGTTTTTTCAAGTCACAATCTAAGTGATGTCCAAGAAATCTGTGACAAGATTGGAGTGCTCAATCAGGGCAAATTGATCTATCAAGGAGACCTTCGGAGCTTACTCAAAAATCAAATCAAGCCAAGCTGGAAATTGACTGTCAAGGATCAACCAAAGAACTTCGAGAGACTTCTCAAGCAATCAGGCTATCTCGATAAAGTAGAAAAAATTACCAAAAATATCTACAAAATTAGTGCCAATTCGATAGATCGGGTAGAAAAACAACTTCCTATGATACTATCTGCCAATCAAGCATCTCTGGTTGCCTTTGAGCCTGTTGACAATCTGGAGCAAGCTTTTTTTGATCTGATATCAGGGGCAAGCCAATGAATCTTTGGAGACTGGAAATACTTAGGCTGTTAAGAACCCGGTTCTGGCTTGCTTTATTCACACCATTCCTAGTTTTTGGCCTGCTTGGACCAGTGATGGCCTATTATTTATCAGATATTCTCAGTTCTGCTAGTACAAACATCACAATCATTGTAGCTGAGGCTCAACCTATGGATGGCTTTAGCAACTATATCAACAATGCTTTTCAGATCGGACTACTTGTAGCGATTATCATCGGCGCATCCGCCCTAGCTATTGATACAAACCCTAGCCTGAGTATATTCTATCGCTCAAGAGCAGGTTTAAATCCAGCTCGCTTAATCCTTCCCCGTTATGGCATAGTTAGTTTGGCTACTATCTTAGCCTTTGATCTCGGTATCTTGGCCTGCTGGTATCAAACAAATATTTTATTGGGCTCAGTCGAGTGGCAAGATATTCTGATAGGTACTCTATTGATCAACCTGTATCTGGGATACTCTCTCTCAGTCTTGAGTCTTTCTACTACCCTTGTCAAGAGTACCAAAGCTAGTGTCGGTATTAGTCTAATTATCCTACTCAGTATGCCAATCCTTGGGATGATTAAGCAGGTCAGTGATTGGCTACCATCGAGCCTGGTAGGAAGTTTAGTATCTATTGCTAGCGATAAATCAACACCCTCTGACTACTATCCAGCGAGTCTTGTTGCGATCGTCCTAATACCCATCCTACTATGGACTTCGGTCACTTTATTCAAGAAAAGGTCTA
The DNA here is from genome assembly GCA_017983775.1 of Candidatus Saccharibacteria bacterium. Classification (NCBI taxonomy): domain Bacteria; phylum Candidatus Saccharimonadota; species Candidatus Saccharimonadota bacterium. The sequence continues at coordinate 32,905 of JAGOAT010000003.1, forward strand.
TATAGCCATCATAGGCGTCAAAGTAGATGATCAATTACCTAGGTTTGTAAATATCCCCACTGCCAATTCTGCCCAAATATAAGCAAGTACCAAGGTACCCATGATCAGGGTTAATATCCGGAGAGATTTTCTGTGTAAATTATCAAATATCACAAAAATCATCAACCCAAAACAGGTAAGTAATCCAATTGCTGCAACAAAATCTATAATCGTCCAGCTAAATTGATCAATAATCATAAACTTATATTAACAGCTATAGCCGGCCCTAACCAAAACCTGTTCGCTTGGGAGTGATAGATTATAGATCTAGAATTGTTGTTATTGTGATAAATCATATATGTAGATAGGATGAGAAGTAATATGACAGTTATGTACCGTAAGATACAGTCAAAGGTATGGGTTTTGTTTTCGGGGGCTATATCTAGACTCTAGCTAGCTAGAAGTGTAAGCTGATACTATAAGACTACCCCAAGGAAACACCAATGAATAAGCTCAAATCACTAGAATCAACACTCAAACCTAGCCCCAAAATGCCTGTTTTATTTGTCGGTCATGGCAACCCAATGAATGCAATACTTGATAATGATATCACCCATCAATGGTCAAGGGTCGGCAAAAACTTACCAGAAGCCCAAGCTTTTGTCGTGATTAGTGCTCACTGGTATACCAAAGGTACCCATATAACTGATGCTCCCAAGCAACCAATCATCTACGATTTCTATGGTTTCCCAGATGAATTGTATAAGGTTCAATATGATGCCAATGGCGACCCTGATATTGCTAATCAACTGAGAAATGCTTTTTTACACTATGAGGCCCAACTTGACAGTTCCTGGGGGCTAGATCATGGTACATGGTCGGTGATGAAACATCTTGCTCCTAAGCCTACAGTCCCTATTCTCCAGATTAGCCTAGATATCAATCAGACTAGAGAGCAAGTAGTAGAATCATTTGAGGACTTACGCCACCTGCGTGAAAGAGGAGTGATCTTTATCGGTAGTGGTAATATCATTCACAATTTGCGACTACTCAATTGGGGAGGCGAGGCCTTTGATTGGGCAGAGGAATTTGACCAAAAAATAACCAATCGTATTAGTGGGCATGACCTCAAGGGCTTAATCAATCCCTACAAAATTACTCCGACAGCCAATCAGGCAGTGGAGTCGGATGATCATTATCGTCCAATGTTGGCTGTGATGTCCTTACTAGATCAGCACGAGGAACTAAGCTATTTCAATCAAGTGATAGATATGGGCAGTGTTGGTATGCGCTCATTTATCACTATTTGATTAGAATAAGCAAAAATATCCTGACTTGAGATCAACTATTGTAAAGTCCAAGTCTTCTGCTATAATAGTATAAGCTATAAACAATTAAGCGAATAAAAATAAACAAAAGGAGAAAAATGGATATCAATCTAGATGAAATTAGGAATATTTCTGATCTAGCGCTAATACCTGTCCTATCTATGATAGTTTATGGTTTCAGCATGCTCAGAGGCAAGAGTAAGCCAGAGCGGATGACGAGATTTTTGTTTTGGCTATCAACATTACCTGGTTTGTACAATTTAATATCAACAGACTATGATAATGATTGGAGATACTCAGCCTTGCTAATAATCTTCTCTGCAATGAATCTGATAATCTTTTTAATGAGTACCAAGTATGGAGTGGGTGGCAAAAGCCTTATCGATAAAGCTTGTTTTTTGGTAGCAATATCTTTGGGTGGACTATCTCTAGCCCTTCAGGACACTAGCTCAATAATCCTAGCAAATACATTAGCAGCTAGTTCGCTCTTGGTAGCATTTATCCCAACTTTTATCAAAACATGGAAGAGGCCATCCACGGAAGGTTCTTGGTTCTATATCATCCAAACACTCGGCTGGATGCTTAATATTTCACTGACTTCATATATGGTACTCGAGAATCTGATATTCCCTAGCGTGATGATGTTGATAAATCTAACTATGCTGATTATTATCAATAAGACAAAGGTTTTCGGGATACTAAGCTCTACAAGCTCAAGGTCTACTATTACAAAAAGTACAAAATTGTCCAGTAAACTGACTTAGCCTGAAGGTCACCACCCTGAATTGGCTTATGGTAAATTCACATCCATACTAGGTCTCCCGTATTGTCCTGTGGGCAATCAGAGGATGATCTTGCCTAATCACCTTCCAAATTTTCTCAAGCCTAGCCTAATCATGCTCCAAATATTACCACTCCCCTCTCGTCATCTTCGAAAATCCTCCTCAACCCCGTCATACTCCAAGTCTACCCCACGCTACTGTCAACAAACACAAGCTCCCAACCCGTCATCTTCCAAGTCTCTGTAGCCCCACCCGTAATATCCAGATCCAGTAATATTATAGACTTGCGTTAATACCCCCTGGGGGTATACAATCTAATTATGATTACATCTATCAAAAAACGCGCTATCCATAGATCAAGAATAATAGAAGGACAATTCAAGGGTCTAGTAAGGGCAATTGAAAAAGAAGAATACTGTATAGATATCCTGACACAAAGCCTAGCAATCCAGCAATCATTACGCTCTCTCAACAAATTAATACTAGAAAATCACATGGAAACACACCTGAAAGAAAACATGCAACAAGATGACATATTGACTCAACAAAAAGCAATCCAAGACATGTTACGCATTTATGACCTAACAAATATCAGAGGTTAACCGATGGATCACCACAGCCACCATAGCCATCAAGACCATCAAGGTACCCCCCATGCAAATCATCAAGATCATGATAAACACGCCGGTCACAACCCCGAGATGTTCAAGAGAAAATTTTGGCTATCATTAGTATTCACCCTACCTGTTCTCTATTTCTCGCAAACTATACAAGATTTATTGAGCTACAAAGCACCTAGTTTTATAGGAAGCGAATATATCCCAGCTATTTTTGGCATAATTATATTCCTCTATGGTGGACTGGTTTTTCTCAAGAGTGCAAAGATAGAAATTGCCAATCGTCAACCTGGCATGATGACACTTATCTCACTAGCAATCAGTGTTGCCTTTGTCTATAGCTCACTAATCACCCTCAAGATTGTTGAAGGAATGGACTTCTGGTGGGAATTAGCTTCTTTGGTAACCATCATGTTACTCGGTCACTGGCTAGAAATGGCCTCAGTATCAAATGCACAAGGTGCTCTAAAGGAACTTGCAAAGTTGCTCCCCGACAAAGCCGATTTGTTAACAAAATCTGGCACAAAAAAAGTAGCTATTACAGAACTCAAGGTTGGTGATCGAGTTCTAATCCGCCCAGGCTCAAAAATACCGGTTGATGGTCTGGTGACCCAAGGTCAGTCCAAAGTTGACCAATCAATGCTCACAGGAGAATCCAAGCTTGTAGACAAAGCAATAGGTGATCAATTAGTAGCTGGTACAGTCAATGGTAGTGGCTCACTGAGGATGGAAGTAACCGGGATCGGCGACAATACAGCACTAGCCGGAATCATCAAACTAGTATCAGAAGCCCAGAACAGTAAATCCAAAACTCAAATTCTTGCTGACAGGGTCGCTGGATACCTTTTCTATATTGCTCTCATTGCAGCACTTATTACAGCTATTGGCTGGGCAATTGCTGGTCAGTCAAGTGGCTATATTTTGGAAAGAGTTGTAGCAGTACTGATCATCGCCTGTCCACATGCATTGGGCTTAGCAATCCCTTTGGTCACAGCAATCTCAACTAGCAAGGCTGCTAATGCGGGCGTAATTGTTCGAAAACGCAGTGCCCTTGAATTGATACGCGTAGTTGATGTAATCCTGTTTGACAAAACAGGAACCCTGACTACTGGCAAGCAAGGAGTTGTAGAAATCATCGCTAATGACCAAGCAAAGCTTCTTGCTATTGCCGCTGGAGTCGAACAAGATTCTGAACATCCCATAGCAAAGGCTATTCTAGCAAAAGCCAAAGATATGAATATCAAGACAAAACCCGTTACCAACTTCAGCGCACTTGAGGGCAGAGGCGCAAAAGCACAGATTAACAATACAACATACTACTTAGGAGGCCCAAGACTATTGGAAGAACGGAAATTGATATTAGATATGACCCTACAATCAGCAGCTAGGCAAGCACATCAAAATGGCCAAACAATAGTATACTTGACGAATAACAAAACAATTCTTGGTGCCTTTATGATAGCTGATACTATTCGCAGCGAGTCAATACAGGCAATCAACTTATTGCAAAATGCTGGCAAGAAAGTTGCAATCGTCACTGGTGATTCAAAGGGTGTAGCAAAATGGGTTGCGAACAAACTTAATATTGATCAATACTACGCTGAGGTATTACCAAAGAACAAATCTGATGTAGTCAAAAATATACAAGAAAGTGGCTCAAGGGTAGCTTTTGTTGGTGATGGCGTCAATGATGCTCCAGCACTTACTCAGGCAGATGTCGGTATTGCTATTGGTGCGGGTACGGACGTTGCAATTGAATCAGCAGGTATAGTCCTTGCTAGTAGCAATCCTCAAGGAGTTAGCCAGATAATCAATTTGTCAAAAGCTACTTATCGAAAAATGCAACAGAACCTCATCTGGGCTACTGGTTATAACATTATTGCCATACCACTTGCTGGAGGGGCATTAGCAAATCTAGGAATTATGCTCTCCCCTGCTGTAGGTGCAATCCTGATGTCATTATCGACCATCATAGTAGCCATCAATGCCCAGAGTCTAAAAAAACTCAAGATATGAATAAGCCTACCTATCGACAAAGACTGACTAAATCCGGAATTGCAATTATTGCCTTGCTAGTAATCATGATTGGATGGCGTGAGTATAGTAAATCAATGACGACAAATGACCACGCCAAACAAAGATCCGATAATTATTCCAATCAGCTACAGGTACCCCCTCTGCTTGACTACACCAAAGTAGATGGCATCAAACTATTTAATCTAAATGCTCAGAAAAGTACCTATCAATTCTCAGCTGATGCTATCTCAGAGACCTATGGATACAATGGTCCAATTCTTGGCCCAACCATCAGGGCAACCAGAGGAGATAAGCTAGATATCGCAGTGACCAACAACCTTGATGAGCAGACTACTTCACATTGGCATGGTGCAGTTGTCCCAGGAGATGCCGATGGTGGTATTCACAATATCATCAACCCAAATGAGACTTGGCATGCCAAGTTTACTGTCAGTCAGCCAGCAGCTACTCTTTGGTATCACCCCCACCAACACCAAGAAACAGCCAAGCAAGTCTACAACGGCCTAGGTGGTTTTTTGATCATAGATGATCAAGACTCTAGCTCGCTTGGACTACCAACAAACTATGGAGTTGATGATATCCCCTTGGTAATTCAATCAAAAAAACTCGATCAGTCAGGTAAACTTGAGCCCTATCAAGTATCACACATGGAGCAAGCTCAAGGACTTGAAGGCAATACTATCATGCTAAATGCTCAAGTCAAGCCGTATCTCAATATTAGTACCAACTTAATCCGCCTAAGATTACTCAACGGCTCGAACAGTGATACTTACAATGTATCACTTAGTAGTGGTCAAGAATTTTATGTAATCGGAACCGATGGTGGACTACTCGAGCAACCAGTTAGCGTCACTACACTAGAACTCACCACTGCAAAAAGATATGAGATACTAATCGACAGCTCCGCTATCACTGGTGATAACCCAGCACTAATGATTAACAACTCAGCTGAACTATTATTCACCAAAAAAGAACAACTTACTGATAAGTATACCCTGCCTAACTCCCTTATAAAATTTGATGAACTCCCAAATGCAGAAATTGATCGAGACTTTGATCTAGGGATGTTGATGGGCAATCAAGATTCAATGATGAGTGGTAGAATGAACTTTGGGATCAATGATCAATCATTTGATAGTAATAGAATAAATTTCACAGTCAATGCTGACTCCCTGGAGTATTGGCGCATATACAATGATCCTTCTGGCATGAGCACAAATCATCCCTTTCATATTCATGCTACGCAATTCCAAATCATCTCAATAAATCAGGAAAAACCACCAGATTTACTACGAGGATGGCATAATACAATAGATCTAAAACCTGGTGATGAAGTAGTATTGGCTGTTCCGTTTGCTGAGAACCTTTCGGGTACATATATGTATCACTGTCACATCCTAGAACACGAAGATGCCGGCATGATGGGACAGTTTCAGATACAATGAACCATCATTCATTGATAGGCCACCACCTCTTCACTGACATTGAGAGGGCAAAACCTGAGCCATTTTGAGCTGTCTTAAGGCAACAATTCAATGCTTCACCAGGTATTCACTCACTATCTCCAGAATCTTCCCCCCGTATTCATCCAGCTTTTGTTGACCAATGCCCTTAATCCCTGATAATGACTTAGGGTCGGTCGGATTAGTAGCAGCAATTAGCTTCAGGGTATTGTCACTCAATACAATATAGGCTGGGACTTCCTTAATTCTAGCCTGCTTTGTCCTCCAATTTTTCAGTGACTCAAAAAGCTCTGGATCATAATTATCAAGTAGCTTGTCCTCATCTGATTTCAATGCCACTTGAACTCTCTGATGAAGTTTACTGAGCTTGGATTGAGAGATCTTGACCAATTCAGCCTGCGTAGCCCTCGATCTTTCAATCAGCTTTTGATCCAACTTCGCTACAACTGGGCTGACCTCCAATGCCCGATCATTGATTCCTCTGATATATACACCTTCTAGCGAGCGAACCCTAGACAGGGCTACATACCCCATACCTGGCTCAAATGATCTACCCAGATCTATCTCAGCTGCATCTAGACTCATACCTTGACTCTTATGGATAGTAATAGCCCAAGCTAACCTAAGTGGTAGCTGATTGATCTCAGCTACAGTCCTATCACCATCTTGCATCTTCCAACTAAATGGAGTCACGGTTATTTCCCTATTATTAGTCCTCACAATCGGATAATCCGCCGGATCAAATCCTATGACTCTACCTAAAGTACCATTATAATAACCTTCCGCTGGATTGTTGGCGACAAACATCACCCTTGCCCCAATCTTTAGGTTTAATGTCTCAGGAGCAAGACAGCTAGCAACCATTGACTCAATCACCCGCTTGTTACCATGGCTTTCTAGCTGGTAACTGACTTCTTCACCTCCAATCTGCCTTAGTTGATCTTGATTGATCTGATCGACTTGAGCATTGTGTGTGTAGAGTCGAGTGACCAGCTGATTTTCGGGTAACTGATCTTCGATATACCGAGCATCCAGGCTACTAATATGATCTATCGTAACTGATTGATCTCGAATTGCATTGAGAATAACTAAGAGCCGATCATCTTCCTGACGATGTTGTTCAGCTAGGTAACAAATCTTTAGATTCATCCTCTCCCAAGCTTCTGATTCAAATACAAAACTGACTTGACCCCTCCGATCGACTGGAGGCAACTGGAATAAATCCCCAGACAGAACTACCTGCAACCCGCCAAAAGGTTTATCATCCTCTCGTAACTCCGAACAAACCCGATCAATTAAATCTAGTCTCTTACCGTCTAACATTGAGATCTCATCGATGATTAAGACTTTGGTTGACTTGAGACTTTTGACAAGCTTTGCTTTACTTTTCAATCTAATGATCTCTTGATCGGTCAACTGATCTGCTATGCCAATCCCCGACCAAGAATGGATGGTCATTCCTCCGAGGTGGGTAGCAGCTATCCCAGTACTCGCTGTCACAGCTACTTTGATCTTATTTTTACGCAATATGCCGATAAACTTGTTGAGTACAAATGTCTTGCCACTCCCTGCCGCCCCAGTCAGATAGACATTGTGTCCTAGTAGCATTACATCTAGTGCCTGACTTTGTTTCATACCTGTAGTATAACCCAACTTATCATATTAGCCCAAGCTGAATGATGCCTCCTCAGCTGACGGCCTTGCAGGATTTTGGAATATGACTGGGTGGGGTCATCCTCCGAAACCCGAAGGGTTTACGGGCGATCCACCTCTCCTGTGAGCTAGGATAATGCGGGCTAATACGAAATGCTGGATTTCCCAGATATCAAGTATCGATTCGATTACTGACTAATTAGACTCAACCTAGTCTTTTATTTCCTGTTTATTATTTTATATTTTAAGTGCTCTAGTCATTTGTTTACGTCCTCTCGCTGATACACCACCCCAAACACCATCCACTACCCCATGTCTTAGCGCATAGTTCAAACATGGAATACTAGCTGGGCAACCTTGGCAAACTCTTAGAGCCGGCGATATAGACCCCGTTGGTCCTGGAAAAAATAAGTCGGTAGGCTTATCTGAACAGGCTGCAAATTCACGCCAAGCTTGGCTATCATCACTAGGCATTGGATGATCAGAATAATCAACAGGACTATCTTTTCTTCCATCTGACTTATCGTAGCGAGTAAAAGTGGTATCAACCGCACCATCATATTCTTCTCCCCAATTTTGTTCCATTATCACTTGATAATACCTCAACTACTATGATCATTGCAAGCATGAGCATTATTCTAATCTCAAACATTAATCCTAATTGCTTCCTATTGATTAATTAAGCTAAAATAAAAGACAAAGGTATAGGCTATAGCTCTTTGCTTTGGGATATCTCTGGATACTTCTGAATGATTTCTTCAGCAAGTTTCCCTATGGTCTCATTGATCACCTCACGCACATCGACCTCATCTGCTACTTCAGCCATGGCGACTGCAAGATCTTGATAGAAATCTTCATCCCCGGTAAGTCTATACCAAAATTCCTTGCCAGAGTAAACCATGTAGCTTTCGGAAACTTTTTTGATATTTGCGTTCATTTCTTCTGGTTCCCCGTATATTACACCCAATACCAAATCGTCCAGTTGGATGGGGAGACTATTTTGCCTTGCAAGGTTTTTAACGGCGTTAAAGTGATCTGATATTGTCTTGACATCATCTCTGTTTAGAGCATTTGGCCCAGCTTTTAACTGGCAATATTTTCTTCTTCCGTCCACAGTATCAATGAATTCAATATCTATTCCAGACACTGCTGATCCGAAGTTTTCATCAGAAAAAAGTGTTGCTATAAACTGCTGAACACTTGAACCGAACGTTGTCGTAATAGAAGTTCCTAGAATTCGCGGCAAAATCAATACCTCTGCAAGTGACCTGTAATTAGTATCCCCCTTGTAGTAGTTCGCAAGATAAGGCCACAGGAATGGATTTATCTTAAACTCTTTTAGTGAAGCTAGCTTTTTAGTGTTCTCAAGATGATTGGAAATTAGGCTGGAGCGCATCCAGTCTTTTGCTCTTATTATAATCTTCTGCTTGTCTTGCAAGTTCATTTGAATTCATTATATCAAAGATACCTGTTTCAACAATCTGATGACCAAGAGCTTTGACAACCGGAGGAGATACAGCATTGCCAAACTGTTTCTGAGCACTATAATCACTGTCGTGACAAATAAAACTGTCTGGAAAGCCCTGGATCCTTGCCGCTTCCCTTGAAGTTACTTTTCGGTATTTACCTTCCTTGAATATCTTGTCAATGAATAACTTCTTGTATTCTGTTGGATCACTACACTCAAGGTAGTCGGTGGCGATAAAATCTCGTGTACCAGTAGCTGTTAGTGTTGAAAAAATCAGTGAATTTGGCAAGAAGACACGATATACTCCATCAATTCCTGATGAGTTCTTTGAATTGACTAGAGTATATTTGCCATCATCCGTTATCTTCAGAATGTTCTTTTTGACAAGAGAGCTTAAAACTTCTACTCCTGCATTTGGGACCAACTCCTTAATATCTTCCAGTGACATGGGATTTCCATCTGCCGAGCCATAGCGCTTCTTGCGACGATTCTTCATGATAGCGATGCAGACATCTTTTTCTAGACTAGTTGTTTGATAAATCTCCCATGAATGAACAGTTGTGTGTCCACCCCTGGTATCACAAAATATAAAGAAATCATTCAATTCATCAATTTTTTGAAATGCATTCCGTGATCTAGGTATATTTGCCCCATGGATCAAATGAGGATCAAATGAAGTCTTCTTTATCTCAAGATGAGACAATCCCTCAATGAGACTACCAACAGGTCTATTTTTTTTGATAGGCTTTGGATAACTAAATTTTGCCGCAAACTCCTGCATATCTGATCTGAAGCCCACCAGAAAAACTCTGCTCCTATTTTGTGGTGCGCCGAAGTCATATGAGTTTAGGAGTTGATATCTAACCAAGTAACCAATCTCCTGGAAGCAATTGATGATGAGCTCTATATTCGCCCTATTTCTGGGATCGACAAGCCCCTTAACGTTCTCAAAAATAAATGCTTTTGGTCGTGCTATCCCTACCATACGAATAGCATCGTACCAAAGCTTACCACGAGGATCATCAAACCCTCTTTTTTTGCCCGCTACAGACCAAGACTGGCAGGGCACACCACCAACAATTAGATCGACCTCTGGTAATTCTTTGATTTCTGTAACATCCCTAAGTTGTAATCTTCGGGATTGTTAAAGTTTTCTAAGTATGTTTCAATCGCTTTCTT